>DATHTS010000823.1:0-12353 GCA_035462935.1 Pyrinomonadaceae bacterium | reverse complement strand
GTGTTCTTTTTCGGAATTTAGCAATTCATTTTTTAGCCGCAAATCTTCCTCAACGGTTTTTCCGCGCGGTCTTGTGCCTTTTATCGGTGAGGTAGAAATGATGCCGCTTCCTGCTTTAAAAAATCTTTCGGGCGAGATGCTTACGACCGTATCGTTTTCACGTTTTATAAAAGCGGCGAAAGGCGCGGGGTGATTTTTTCTCAATCTCCAAAAAATTCTTTCCGGCGTTAAATCCTCCGCTAATTTGGCGCGTATTTGTCGGGTTAAATTCGTTTGATAAGTGTCGCCGTGCTGGATGTATTCTTTGACTTTTTTGATTGTTGAAATATAGCTTTGGGGTGTGAAGTTGGAAGAAATGATTGATTTTTCCTTTACTTCCAAGTCAAAGTTATTGTCATTTTTGCTCGCGGCTTTTAATAAATTTTCAATTTCCTCAAATCGTTCTTCGTTTCCGGTCAGAAATGCTTTTTTTATGTCGTAATCATAAATAAACAGGGAATCGAAAGCTGCCAGAAAAATATCGGGTTCGGGAAAGGTTCTAAATTCCTTCGGGCGTGGTTGAATGTTTTCCAACTTCAATCCGAAATCGTAAGAAATCGTAAAAATGAAAGATAAATTATTCCGGGTAAACTTTTTTTCAAGAATTTGCAAAGTTTTTTTGGCTTTGGAATTGGAAATTTCAAGGGTTTCGAGCGGATTTAATCCCGCGATTAAAAGATGCGAGCCGAGATGATTTACGCCGCAGCTATCCATCAGGCAGACTCTGTTTTTCTCAGCTAAATTAAGCAGTGATTTAACTAAAAGGTCGGCTGAAATATTTATCTCGCGCACGAAAAGATTTTACCACGCGGTTTTAACTTTTATTTAGAAGGGAATTTAGCGTAAGATGTCGTTTGTCATTTCTTTATTCAAACCGTAAATCTATGGCTACAAACGAAAAATACACATTACTTCGCGGTCTGGGTCTTTTGGCGGCGATTTCGATTATTATCGGCAATGTTATCGGCACGGGCGTTTTCTTGAAAGCGAGAGTGATGACCTGCAATGTCGGTTCGCCCGAATGGGTTTTGATTGCGTGGGTTGCGGCGGGCTTTTTATCGCTGGCGGGCGCTTTGACGTATGCCGAGCTTGCCGCGATGAAACCGCAGGCGGGCGGCGAATACGTATTTTTGCGCGACGCTTACGGGCGGCTCTGGAGCTTTCTTTACGGATGGATGCAAATGTTTATCGCCAAAACCGGCTCGCAGGCGGCGGTCGCAGTCGCGTTTGCGGTGTTTTTGAATGATTTTATCGGCGGGGCATTGAGGAAAACGCTTCTGCAAACAAACATATTCGGTTTGGATTTTGAATTGACATCGCTTCAAATCGTGGCGGTAATGATGATTGTTATCGTTACCACATTAAACTGCGCTACGGTTTCGGTCGGCGGGCAAATTGCAACTTATCTTACTTTTGTCAAAATTGCGTTGATTCTATTTGTCGGTGTCGGAGCGTTTCTTTTGTCGGACGGAAGCTGGGCGCACTTCGGAATGGAAAACGCGGGCGGCGCTTGCACCGGCGTTTCGGATTCTGTCAACTACGGCGCGATGGGCTACAGTTTCGCCGCCGGCTTCGGCGCGGCGATGCTGGGCGCTCTTTGGGGATATGACGGCTGGAATAATCTGACGCTGGTGGCGGGCGAAGTCCAAAATCCGCAGCGAAATATTCCGCTCGCGCTTATCGGCGGAACGATTGCAATTATCGTTCTGTATGTTTTTATCAATCTCGCTTACTTTTATGTTCTCAACCCGACTGAAGTAGCTTCGGTTTCGCCTGATTCTTCGGTTGCAAGGGAAGTATCGGTACGGTTTTTAGGAGTCGGCGCGGTAGTTTTAATGACGGCTGGTTTGATGGGATCGTCGCTCGGAACGCTCCACACTTCTGTTTTGACAGGCGCGCGCGTTCCTTATGCCATGGCGCGAGACGGTTTGATGTTTAAAAGTTTGGGAACTTTATCGGCAACCAGAGTTCCAATCGGCGCATTAATTGTGCAGGGAATTTGGGCGTGTTTGCTGGCTTTGTCGGGTTCTTTCGATACTTTGACCGATTTCGTCATTTTCGGTTCGTGGATTTTTTACGGACTAACAACGGCTTCGATTTTCGTTTTTCGTAGAAAATACCCCGACGCTGAAAGACCTTATAAAGCTTTCGGCTATCCGATTGTCCCGATTTTGTTTTTGCTGGCGACCGGCTGGCTGCTTTACCGGACGGTGATTGACGCGCCCGGCAAATCTCTTATCGGAATTTTATTGATTTTGGCGGGATTACCCATTTATTATTACTTGACGAGTCTTTATAAAAATGAAGAACAAACTCCAACCGAAAATTCTTGACCGCCGAAGCGGGCGCGACCGCCGGACAAATGAGCGTTACCAGCTTAATATAGATGTCGAATGGGAAGGTTTGATCGGCAGAAAACCCGGAACCATCAGCGACATCTCGACTACGGGCTGTTTTGTAATGTGTTCGGGCGAGGTTGCCGACGGAGAAACGGTTAAGATTTTTCTGCCGCTCAGCGACGGGATGAAAGTGCAATTCTGGGGCGAGGTCGTCAATCACGTTCTCGAAATCGGCTACGGAGTGAGATTTATCGAGCTTTCTCAGGCGCAAAAGGATTTTCTGGAAAAATTTGTTGAGTCATTTAAAACCAAGTAAACTAAATTTATTGGAAAATTTCCCTTTATTTTTTATTCTCAAAAATATGATTTTTCAAGGCGACAGTCAGAAGATTTTAGAAACTTTAACACCGGACAGCTTCCAAGCGATTGTTGCCGATCCTCCATATTTTCAGGTTCTTTTGGAAGAAAACTGGGATAATCAATGGCAATCCGAAGAAGATTATTTGGCTTGGTCGGAAGATTGGTTGAAAAAAGCAGGAGGACTTCTGAAAAGCGAAGGGTTATTCTTCATTTTTGGTCAACTTGGCAAGCGCGAACATCTCTGGCTTCACTTTTGTTCAATGGCAACACGCATTTTGCAGTTTCACGATATGCTCATCTGGGATCGCGCCGTCGGTTACAATGAACGTTATGACAGTTTCACGCCTTGTTATGAAATGATTCTCGTGCTTCGTAAAACTGAAAACGCGAAGCCTTTTTTCAATAAGGACGCAGTTCGCTTGCCTTACGACGCAGAAACTGTCGAACAATATCTAAAAGATAAGCGATATAAAAATTTGGAAGCGCGACGGGCGCATCTCGAAAAGGGAAAATACGCGACTAATATTCTGCGTGTGCCTTCATTAAAGGGAAGTTCCAAAGAAAAGGTCGGACATCCTTCGCAGAAGCCTTTAAAACTGATCGAAATGCTCATTCTTTCAGCAACACGCGAGGGTGATAAAGTCCTTGACCCCTTTTTAGGTTCGGGAACCACGGCAGTTGTTTGCCAAAATTTGGGAAGGGATTTTGTCGGAATAGAAATTGACGAAAGCTACGTTCAAATCGCCGAGAACCGTTTGAAAGAAATTTCCCCCAGCCTGTTCAATCAAATTTCGGCTTAAAGACTCTTTGACCCGAAAGAAAGGGATTCGGAACTTTAATGCCAAAAAGCGAGCAGTTCGGATTTTTATAAGGTTCTTTTCCTGCAATTTCTTCCCAAAAAACTTTGTAAGGAACGCTACACTGTAAACGCCTTTGTCCTTTGGAGTCAATTTTCGGATTCAAAATTATCTTTGCTTTAGCAAGCGATTTTTTGATTTCTTTGGCTTTCAAACGGGCTTCAGTATAGTGATATTCCGGATTCTTTATGGCGGAATCAAGCAAAATCAAATCCGATTCGGTCAGCGGCGTGAAAAAATTTCGCCAGTTTTTCGCTTTGATTTTAACTGGTTCGATTACTACAAAATTTTTATATTCACCTGCCTGTTCCCAAAATCCTGCGATCAATAAAAAATCTTCTTTATTTCTAAATTGCCTGAGTGCGTCGCCAAAGGCGATTGAAGAAGGGTTTTTGGAGGTTTTTATCGAAACAGGCAGCGCCAAAAATTCTTTTGGCACGATTGGCAAAATGTTTGCTGCTGGTGGAACGTCCCATTTATAGTTGTAGGGAACTGTAAAACGCGAAAAAAATGTTTCTTTAACCCAATTTTCAAAATCGAATCCGTGTCGTTGCACTTCAGCCATAATTTTTTTATGTACGAAGAAAGGAAATAAAAGGTTTAAGACAAGATAAAGTAAGATGACATGAAAAAATGACACAGGAAGAATTTGAATTAAAACGGCTCGAACAATATAAAGATTTAGTTAGTGAACACTTTCGACGATTGGAACAGGTACCGTTATCTGTCGCTAACGAGTATGCGACAGGGAAAATGATTTTGCCGATAACCAAAAGTCCATCAGACATTTTACTCTTGGAAAAACTTTCACAATCTTGTATTGGCACGGCGGTAGAATCGAAAAATAAACCGATTTTGGCAGGGCGTAGAAATGAATTGAAATTTTATTTTGAGAGATTATTTGAGGCAATGCTTGAAAGAAACGGTTTGAGAATTGATTTCGAAGGAGTGATTTGGCAGAATGAGGAGCCGACCTATTTGGAAATAAAAGTTTCCCGCGAGCAAAACATCAATCAAGGTTCGGCGCGAAATCTTTTCTTTCAGCCAACTGCCAATACGAAGATTGTTCATTCGGCAAGGCATCTTTTAGCTGGCTTCGCCGTCAGGGAAATCAGCGAGAAAAATTGGATTTTGGTTAATTGGACAATTGTTGATCTTTGGTTTCTTCGCGTCAGGCTCAAGCCGGAATATAATGCTGATAATTTGGAAATTTATCGGCAAGAAGCAGTTTTATTAAAAGGTGACGGAAATCAAATCAGCTATCAAAAGGAATTTTAATCCTCGCTCAAACTTCTAATTGCCTCTTTAGCAACTTCTCTGTCGTCAAAATGAAACTTTTCATTTCCCACGATTTGATAAGTTTCGTGTCCCTTTCCCGCAATCAAAACAACATCATTTGGTTTGGCTCTGGCAACTGCCTGATAAATCGCCTCGCGGCGGTCGGGAATTACCATATACGGGCAGTTTGCAGGTTTCAAACCGGTTTCAATCTGAGAGATAATTTGCAGCGGGTCTTCGGTGCGCGGATTGTCCGAAGTCAAAATCACCAGATCGCTGTTTCGCCCGGCGACTTCGCCCATCGGCGCGCGCTTGGTTTTGTCACGGTCGCCGCCGCAGCCGAAAACCGTGATAATTCGACCGTCGGTCAAATCTCTCGCCGTCCTTAAAACATTCAAAAGCGCGTCGTCCGAATGGGCATAATCAACGACGACCGCAAAATTTCCGTCGTGCGGAACGCGCTCAAATCTGCCGGGCGCGCCCACGCATTTTTCCAAGCCTTTTTTGATTAAATCCAAATTATAACCGAGTTCGAGCGAAACGGCGGTCGCCGAAAGCATATTATAAACGTGCGGTTTGCCGACGAGAGGTGAGATGATTTCTCTTTCGCCCTGCGGCGTTTTGAGCAGAAAGGATGTGCCTTTTAGGAGGGAAACCTTGATATTTTCAGCGAGCAAATCCGCAGGATTGTTCAAAGCGAAAGTTACGATCCTTTGGTCTTTCTTACGTAAATCATCCGCCAGTCTTCGTCCCCAAGCGTCGTCAACATTTATCACGCTGGAAGCGGGCTTTTCGCCCAAGCGTCCGTCAAAAAGCTTCTTTTTCGCGTCGAAATAATTCTCCATCGTAAGGTGATAATCAAGATGGTCGCGGGTCAAATTCGTAAAAACCCCGACGCGAAACCGTAGCCAATCGCAGCGATGCAGATCAATCGCC
This sequence comes from Pyrinomonadaceae bacterium, assembly GCA_035462935.1. Classification (GTDB taxonomy): domain Bacteria; phylum Acidobacteriota; class Blastocatellia; order Pyrinomonadales; family Pyrinomonadaceae; genus DATHTS01. Next base: position 6,544 of record DATHTS010000823.1, on the reverse strand, counting down.
TGCGAGGAAGTTTCCATCACAGCCATTTGGCAGTTTTCTTCGACCGCTCCGCGCAAAAATTTATTTGTGTCGGACGCTTCGGGCGTTGTGCGGACGGCGGGCTGCGATTTTTCGCCGATGCGGTATTCAACAGTCGTCAGCATCGCGGCTTTTTCGCCATTTGCTTCTGCGAGAGCAAAGCAAAGATAAGTCGTCGTAGTTTTGCCGTTTGTTCCGGTGATACCGACGAGTTTTAACTCGTGAGAAGGATCTCCGTAAATAACCGCCGCAGCTTTTGCCAATGCTTCGCGGGCGTTTTCGACCTTTAGCCACGCGCCTTGAAAATCGGCGGGCGCGTCGAGTTCGGAAATGATGCCCGCCGCGCCGCGCCGCATTACATCCGGCACAAAGCGATGCCCGTCCATCGTCAAACCCCGAATCGCGGCGAAAAGAGTCCCTTCGCGGGCTTGGCGTGAATCGTGTGTAGCATCGGAAACAGCTTTGTCCTTTTCGCCGTGAATCTCGGCGTTTAATTTTTCGGCGATTTCACCGATTGTCGTGTTTTGAAAATCCAATTTTAATTCCTCAAAAATGTTCGATTTTTCAAATTTGGATTATACGATAAGAACGGGAAATGCACGAATAAGAATTTGAATAGGTGAGAAATGAGAAGTGAGAGGTGAAAACTTAGGAAAAGGAAAAAGCAGTCTGTGTCAGTTAGCAGCTTTCAGTTATTCGGAAGGGAATTTTTCCTCAATTCTGAAATACCGCCGGAATTTTAAATGAGCAGGGAAAAGAGTTATCATTTTATCAGGGAGAAAAAAATGGATTTTATCAAATACATACTCATCGCGCTCGGACTTTTTACGGCGGTCATTTTGCTTTTCTGGTTGATAGGTGTCGTTTATTCGTTAATCTGGTATTTATTCATAGCGGGAATTATCGGCGTTGTCGGCTATGCGGGTTACAAATTCCTGGCTGGAAAGGATGAAACTCCGCAGCTTGAAGAAAAAACGCCGATTGCCATCGCCGAAATGCAGGACTTTGACCGCGCCCTGGAAGAATACAAGCAAAAGACTTTTGAAAAGTAAAAAACTCAAAAACAGCTCGGCTTGTCAATCATCGTTCAATCCGATAAATTCAAATTTGCAGTTGATTGGCAATTAGAAAGCGCTGAGGTGGCGTAATTGGTAGCCGCGCAGGTCTTAGGAGCCTGTGCCGAAAGGCGTGCGAGTTCGAGTCTCGCCCTCAGCACCATTTTGATTTTGGATTTGGGATTGGGGATTTTGGATTTTTAAGATTCTCACTTTAGGATTCTTTATTGGAAATATCAGTCATCTGCGAGAAGGAACGAATAAAAAATGAATACAGAACTTATCGAAAAATCACCGACCGAACGCGAAATAAAAATCGAGATTGAACCGGAAGCTGTTCGGGAAGTTTATAATAAAGTCAGTCAAAAATACGCGAAGGCGGCAAATATTCCCGGCTTTCGCAAAGGTTTTGCTCCTCTTGACGTGGTGCGCCTGCGGTTTCGGGATGAAATAAACAACGAAGTTTTGCAGGAGCTTCTGCCGAAAAAAATAAACGAAGCCGTTCAAGAACATAATCAAATGCCGCTTTCCGAGCCGCACGTTCATCTGGAAGATCAGCAGAATTTAAAACTCAACGGCTCGCAGCCGGTTTCGGTGAGCGTTCACTTTGAAGTGATGCCGGAAATTCCGACGCCCGAATACAAAGGAATTGATGTTACGCGCCGCGTCCGTCCGGTCGAGGATTCTCACATTGAAGATATAATCGAAGAGCGCCGTCAGAGCCACGCGGCTTTGATTCCGGTCGAAGACCGAAAATCCGAGGAAGGCGATACGGTGATTGTGGATTTGGAGGGAACGTTTGCCGACCAGCCGGAAGCCGAGCCGATCAGGGCGGAAGATTTGGAAATCCCGCTCGGAGATGAAACGATTGAAAAATCATTTTCGGAAAATTTGGTAGGCGTCGAGGAAGACGAGGAAAAAGAATTTACGGTTTCCTATCCGCCGGATGCCGAGGCAACGCCTCTAGCCGGAAAAACGGTTAATTGGAAGGCGAAAGTGAAATCGGTCGGCAAGGTTGAAGTGCCGGAATTAAATGACGAATGGGCGCAGACTCTGGACGATGAAAATGTAAATACGGTTAATGATTTGCGAAAAAGCCTGCGCGAGGATATGGAGAAATTTGCCGAAGCCGATGCAAATGCGCGTTTGCGCGTTGAGGCGATTGGCAAATTGATTGACAAATACGAGGATTTTAAGATTCCGAACGCTTTGATTGACATTCAAGCCCGCAATCTGCTGCAAAATTTCGCGCAGGATTTGGCGAATCGCGGCGTGGATTTAAATCAAGTCGGGGAAGATTTTGTCCGGGCGGCATACGAACAGATGCGCGGGCAGGCGGAACGCGATGTGCGCGGCGCGATGCTGCTGGAAAAAATCGCCGAGCTTGAAAACGTGGAAGTTTCCAAAGAAGAAGTTGACGAGGAAATCGAAAAGCTGGCGGAATATTACAGAGTTTCGAGCGAAGAGATTCGCCAATCTCTAGCGCAGCAGCAAAACGGCGAAGAGGGAATTGCCAACAATCTCCGCACGCGAAAGGCGATTGAGGCGATTATTACTCACGCCGAAATTAAAGACGGCGAATGGATTGATGAAAATGCCGCGCTCGAAACTCAAGAAGAAACCCAAGAATCCACAATCGCATCTACGGAAGAAGTTGAAACAAATTCGGCTGAAAGCGCCGAACAGCCTGCGGAGGAAAAGAAACCGAAAGCGAAAAAAGCTAAATCCGAGGCGAAAAGTTCGGAATAATTTTTGAAAACTTCATTTTGGATTTGCATTTGCGAAGATAATTTGTAAAATCTAGTCAAACGGCAAGCAGTCGTTCGGCTTCAACAATTTATCTTCGCTGACTTAAACCATTTCATAAACTACTTCAAAGAGAGAAATTATTATGGCATTAGTACCAATGGTAGTCGAACAAACTTCGCGCGGCGAACGGGCGTTTGACATTTATTCAAGATTACTGAAAGACAGCATTATTTTTATCGGAACTCCGATTGACGATATGATCGCCAATCTGCTGGTCGCGCAACTGCTTTTTCTCGAAGCCGAAGACCCGGAGCGCGACATCAATTTGTATATCAACAGCCCCGGTGGTTCGATCACGTCGGGAATGGCAATTTACGACACGATGCAGTTTATCCGCAATGACGTTACGACAATCTGCGTCGGGCAGTGCGCTTCGATGGGCGCGTTGCTTTTAGCGGCGGGAACAAAGGGAAAGCGTTTCGCTTTGCCGCACTCGCGCATTTTGATTCACCAACCGTCGGGCGGCGCGTCCGGGCAAGCGACCGACGTTCGCATTATGGCGGAAGAAATCCTGCGAATGCGCGAAATGACCTCGCGCATTCTGGCGAATCATACCGGACAGCCGTATGATCAGGTTGAGCTGGATGTCGAGCGCGACCGGATTATGTCGCCCCTCCAAGCTAAAGAATACGGTTTGATTGATGAAGTAATTGAACACCGAGAATAGTAGAGAGTTACGAGTAGAGAGTAGAGAGTTGTTTCTTTAACTCGTAACTCTCTACTCTCTACTCTCCACACTCCACTAAACCCTATGCCACGTTACGATCCACTTCTCCATTGCTCGTTTTGCGGTAAATCCCAAAATGAAGTTAAAAAGCTGATTGCCGGTCCGAGCGTCTATATCTGCAACGAATGTATAGACATCTGCAATGAAATCATCAACGATGACGACAATGCCGAAACCGCGACGGTTCGCAGCGCTTTGCCGAAACCGCACGAGATAAAGACGTTTCTGGATGAATACGTCATCGGTCAGGACGAATCTAAAAAGCGTCTTTCGGTGGCGGTTTACCAGCATTATAAACGTATCGAAATGGCGAAGCGCCGCCAGGATGTCGAGCTGCAAAAATCGAATATTCTTTTAATCGGTCCGACCGGAACAGGTAAAACGCTTTTGGCGCAGACGCTTGCCCGCGTTCTTAAAGTTCCGTTCTGCATTGTTGACGCGACGACTTTAACCGAAGCCGGTTACGTCGGCGAAGACGTGGAAAACATCATTTTGCGGCTTTTGCAGGCGGCGGGAAATGATGTCGAAAAAGCGCAGACCGGCATTATTTACGTGGACGAAATTGATAAAATCTGCCGCAAGGACGACAATCCTTCGATTACGCGGGATGTTTCCGGCGAAGGCGTTCAGCAGGCGCTTTTGAAGATTTTGGAAGGCACAATCGCCAATGTCCCGCAGCAACAGGGCGGCGGTCGCAAGCATCCGCAGCAGGAATTTACGCCCGTTGACACAACCAACATTTTGTTTGTTTGCGGCGGCGCGTTCATCGGTTTGGAGAAAGTAGTCGAAAAACGCCTGCGCAACAAATCACTGGGTTTTCACGCAGATGTCAAAACCAGCAAGCAGCGGCAATCGGAAGCGATTGACAAGCTCGAACCCGAAGATTTAATGCATTACGGCTTGATTCCCGAATTCGTCGGTCGCCTACCGGTTGTCGGAACGCTTCACGAATTGGACGAGGCGGCTTTGATCAGGATTTTGAAAGAGCCGAAAAATGCCTTGATAAAACAGTATCAACGCAAATTCGAGTTTGATAATGTGCGTTTGAAATTCACCGACGACGCAATCAAAGCAATCGCGCGGCAAGCCTTTCAACGCAAGGTCGGCGCTCGCGGGCTGATGATGATTTTGGAAGAAATCCTGCTTGAGCCGATGTTTGAAATGCCGTCGCAAAGTCGTGTCAAAGAACTTGTTATCACCAAAGATATGGTTGAGCGCAAAGCTCCGGTCTTCGATGTTGTGAGCCGGGTTGAAGAAGCAGCTTAAATTTGTTAAAAAGATAAAATTGAAAGGGCGGGTAAACAATCCGTCCTTTTTTGTTTATGATTAAGAAAATACTGGATTTTGCTCATATTAGAAAGCCGGTCGGAAATAAAGCCGAGAAAGACTATTTCTTTCTTGAAAAAGTTTGCTTATTTATCTAAACTTTTTGCAAATAATTTCCAAAATGTTCTAAAATTAAAATCTCAGCGCTAATAGAACTTTATCTAACAAGACAAATATATCCACAAAGTTTTACAATAAATTTATGCAAGAATTTTCAGACCAAATGCCCACGGACATCAAGCGTTATCCGATGGTGCCAATCCGCGATGTCGTCATTTTCCCCTATACCAAGGTGGCTTTTAAGATCGGACGACCGAGCAGCGTCCACGCTTTGGAAAAAGCGATGGCGGGTGACCGCAACATTTTTTTAGCCACACAGCACGACGCGACCGTGGATGAGCCGAACACCGAACAGATTTTTGAAGTCGGGACGCTCGGACGAATTTTGCAGGCGCAGCGTCAGGAAAACGGGCAGATCAAGGTCGTCGTTGAAGGACGCGAGCGCGGGCAGTCGGTTCGCATCGAGCAGGATTCGGAAGGAACTTTCTACGCAATGGTTCGCCGCATTCAATCGGTTGATGAATCGGGCTATCGCACCGACGGGCTTTTGCAGAAAATTCACGGTTTGGTCGAACAATTTTTGCGCGTTTCGCCCGACGCTTATACGGATGCGCTTCACGCCAGCCTGAGAGGAATTTCCGCCGGGCAGATTGCCGACGCGATGAGCTCGCATCTGCGCATCGCGGTCGAGGAAAAACAACAGCTTTTGGAAACCGTTTCCGTGCAGGAGCGTCTGCAAAAATTGGTTGACATCCTCGAAACCGAAATCGAAAAGAAACAGCTTGACCGTTCTGTACAGGCTCGCACGAAAAAGCAGATGGATAAGCATCAGCGCGAGTATTATCTGAATGAGCAGATCAAGGCGATTCACAAGGAATTGGGACGCAAGGATGAAAAGGCGGAATTCGACGAGCTGAAGAAAAAAATCGAAGAAGCCGGGATGAGCGAGGAAGCCAAAGACAAGGCTTTACAGGAACTTGCGCGGCTCGAAGTTATGCCGCCGATGTCCGCCGAAAGCACAGTTTCCCGGACGTATCTCGATTGGCTGACAAATGTCCCCTGGCAGCAGCGCAGCGATGAAATCAACGATTTGACGGAAGCTGAGAGAGTCTTGAACGAAGACCATTACGGCTTGGAAAAAATCAAAGAACGCATTCTGGAATTTCTCGCCGTGCGGCAGTTAGTTGAAAATCCGAAAGGAACGATTCTGTGTTTTGTCGGCGCTCCGGGTGTTGGTAAAACCTCGCTTGGAAAATCAATCGCGCGGGCGACGGGAAGAAAATTCGTGCGTCTTGCTTTGGGCGGAGTCCACGACGAAGCCGAAATTCGAGGACATCGAAGAACTTACATAGGCGCTTTGCCCGGTCAGATAATCCAATTGATGAAACGCGCCGGAACTGTAAATCCGGTGATTTTGCTCGACGAAGTTGACAAACTCGGCAGGGATTTTCGCGGCGATCCGAGCGCGGCGCTTCTCGAAGTCCTCGACCCGGAACAAAACAACACTTTCCGCGATCATTATCTTGATGTTGATTACGATCTTTCTAAA
>DATHTS010000822.1:0-7306 GCA_035462935.1 Pyrinomonadaceae bacterium | reverse complement strand
CGGGCGACGTTCCGATGATGACTTATGAGCAGTATCGAACGCAACGCGATACAGCGCGGGCGCGGGTAAATGCCGCAAAACAAGCTCTTGAGGCTTCAATCAACACTGCCAGACAAAGCAATCAAGCTATCGCCAGCGCTCAAGCGGCTGTTGAAGCGTCTCGCACGCAGGTGGCGACGGCGAGGGCGGCGATTGCCGATTTGGTTATACGCGCGCCGTTTTCCGGTTTTGTCAGCGCTCGTCCCGTCGCGGTCGGCGAATTCGTTACGTCTTCGACTCCGGTGGCAACTATTTTACGGACAAATCCAATCAAAGCGGAATTGCAGATTGCCGAAGCCGACGTGCCGTTTATTTCCATCGGGCGCGGCGTTTCAATCGAGGTCGAGGCTTATAAAGACCGCAGTTTCGGCGGCACGGTAACCGCGATAAATCCGGCGGTTGACCCGACTTCCCGCTCGGCGACTGTCGAAGCGTCAATTGAAAACGGCAATAACGCTCTGCGAACCGGAATGTTCGTAACCGGGCGCATTGCGAGGCAAGGCGGAAATGTCGGCGTGTTTGTGCCGCGTTCGGCGGTTCTTACAGATCCAACCACGCAGTCTTATAAAGTTTTTGTTATCGAGGAAGGTATTGCAAAACTGCGTGTCGCGCAGATCGGCACGGAAGAAGGCGAGTTTATTCAAATCCTTTCCGGTGTAAACGCCGATGAATTGGTTGCCACGAGCAATTTAGAACAGCTTTACGAAGGCGCGAAAGTGCAGGCTGTTCAGTAAATTTCAGATTTCAAATTCCAGATTCCAAATTATCTTGCAAATAATCTGGAATCTGGAATCTGGAATCTGGAATCTGAAATTAATTTATGCAATGGTTAGCAGAAATTTGTGTTAAACGTCCGGTGTTCGCTACCGTCATCGTTTTATTTTTAACGGTGGTCGGCGGCTTTAGCTTTTTTACGCTGGGCGTTGATCGTTTTCCGAAGATTGATTTACCGACGGTTTCGATTTCTACCTCCAATCCCGGAGCTGCTCCCGAGCAGATGGAAAGCGAAATAACGGACATTATTGAAGGGGCAGTCAATACCGTTCCGGGTATTGAAGAAATGCGTTCGTCATCCTCTCAGGGACGATCCAATGTAACACTTACTTTCAATCTCAACAAAAATCCTGATGTGGCAACGCAGGAAGTCCGTGATAAAGTCAGCAACGTTGTTAACCGCCTGCCGGAAACTGCTGATCCGCCTGAAGTCCGTAAAGCCGACCCGGATTCGCAGCCGGTTTTGATGTATGCCATCAGCGCGCCGCGTTCGGTTGTTGAGCTTACGGATTTGGTTGAGAAACAAATTCAGCAGCGAATTCAATCCGCCGAAGGGGTCGGTGAAGTTATTATTTTCGGCGGTCGCCAGCGCCAGATTAAAGTTTATGTCAACCCTGACCGCCTGCGTGCCTTCAATCTTCCGGTCACGGAAGTTTCGAATGCGATTCGCGCGCAAAATACGGAATCTCCGGGCGGTTCGGTCAACGAAGGAGCGACGACTACCGCTTTACGCACGCTCAGCAAAGTCACCGAGGTCGAGCAATTTAACGATATTGTTATTACGACGCGGAACGGCTTTCCGGTCAAAATAAAGGACATCGGAAGAGTTGAAGACGCTGGAGCAGACCCGACCAGAGCCGCTTCGCTCGACAGCGTTCAATCGGTTTCGCTCGCTATTCGAAAACAATCCGGCGCGAACACGGTCGCTTTGATCAATGGCGTCAAACAAAGAATGGCGGAAATTCAGCCGTCTCTTCCGCCGGATATTAAAATTGCCGTAACGCGCGATCAATCCGAATTTATCGAAAACTCGCTTCATGCCATCGAAGAACATTTGATTCTCGGCGGTTTGTTTGCGTCAATTATCGTGTTTTTCTTCCTTTGGAATATTCGCTCTACTATTATTGCCGCGCTGGCGATTCCTATTTCAATTATCGCGGCTTTCGCGGCAATTGCGGCTTTCGGCTATTCGCTTAATCAAATGACGATGCTCGCCTTGACTTTGATGGTCGGCATCGTGATTGACGACGCGATTGTCGTTTTGGAAAACATTTATCGTTTTGTCGAGGAAAAAGGAATGTCGCCGTTTCAGGCGGCGATTGAAGGGACGCGGGAAATCGGTCTGCCGGTTCTGGCAACCACGCTTAGCCTGCTCGCTGTATTTATTCCAGTAGGTTTTATGACCGGAATCGTCGGGCGTTTTATGTCCTCGTTCGGTTTGACTTCGGCGGCGGCGATTGCCGTCAGCTTGATTGTTTCATTCACCTTAACGCCGATGCTTGCGTCGCGCTGGATTAAACCGAAACTCGCTAAAGACACGCATAACCTCGAAAATGAAGAGGCAGATGAAGAAGATTCGGCAGTTGAAAACACCGGCTGGCACTCGGAAGAAGTCGAAGGCGACGGAATGCTGGCGACAAATCGCGAGCAGGTAACCGCTGAAAGCGAGCATGACAGTAAAGATTCCTGGTTTTACCGGCAAATTGACCGCAGTTATACGTGGATGCTCCGGCTCTCAATGCGCCATCGCTGGCTGGTTGTAGCTATTTGTATCGCAACTGTAATTTCAATTTACCCGCTTTATAAATTTGTCGGGATGAGCTTTTTGCCGGACGAGGACGAATCGGCATTTCAGGTCAATCTTCGCGGTCCGCAAGGAACGAGTCTTGCGGCAACACAATCAATTTTAGACCGCATCGGGCGCGACATTCGGGATCAAGTTCCGGGCGTGCGGAATACCCTGGTGCTCGCCGGCGGTTTTGGCGGTTCGGCGAATACGGGTTTTATAAACGTCAGTCTCGCGCCGGTTTCCGAGCGCAGCCTTTCACAGGCTGATTTAATCAATCGAACGCGGGCGCTGGTCAAAAAATATCAATCGAAAGATTACCGTGTAAACGTTTCCGGTTCGTCATCCATCGGGCAAAGTCTCGGTTTAGGTCGCGGCGGTTCGGGAGTCGGTTTTTATATCGCCGGACCCGATATTAAAAAGCTCGAGCAATACTCGAATGAATTGGTCGAAAAGTTAAAATCAGACACGACTTTCCGTGACCCTGACACATCTTTGGAACTCGGAAACCCCGAAATTCGCGTCCTTATTGACCGCCCCAAAGCAGCGGATTTAGGCGTCAGATCGGGTGATGTCGCCCAGGCTCTGAATATTCTTTCCGCCGGACAGCGCGTTTCAACTTTCGCGGAAGGCTCAAACCAGTATGACGTGGTCGTTCAGGCTGACGAGCCTTTTCGACGCACCCGTGACAGCCTTCGATATTTTTCGGTAAATTCTTCAAACGGCGGAACAGTCGGCTTGGAAAAACTTGTCCGGTTGGAAGAGGGTTTGAGTCCAACTTCAATTAGCCGTCTGAACCGTCAGCGTCAGGTTACGGTTTCCGCCAGCCTTCCGCCGAATAGTTCGGAATCCGACGCCCTGGCTAAATTGCAGACCTATGCCGCCCAGTTAAATATGGAGGAGGATTATACGACCGGAGTTACCGGGCAGTCGAAGGAGTTGGAGCGTGCTTACAACTCGTTTATGCTCGCGTTTCTGCTTTCGTTTGTCTTTATGTATCTGATTTTGGCGGCGCAGTTCGAATCCTTTATCCATCCGGTAACGATTCTTTTAACGCTGCCGCTTTCGGTCCCGTTTGCCCTGCTTTCGACTTTGGTTGCCGGACAAACATTAAACATCTTTTCCGCGCTCGGAATTCTGCTTTTGTTCGGAATTGTCAAGAAAAACGCGATTTTGCAGATTGACCATACAAACAATCTGCGCGAGAAGGGAATGGAGCGGTATGAAGCGATTATCCAGGCAAACCGCGACCGTCTGCGTCCGATTTTGATGACGACGCTCGCCCTTGTCGCGGGAATGATTCCGCTCACGCTCGGATCGGGCGCGGGCGCGGCGACCAATCGTTCAATCGGAATTCTGGTTGTCGGCGGTCAATCTCTTTGTTTGCTTTTGACCTTGCTGGCGGTCCCGGTTTTCTACTCGCTGTTTGACGACGCGCAGCAAACCACTATTTTCAGAGGCTTTGCCGGAAGATACGAAAATTTTAAAATCAGAGTTGTGCGCCCGGCTTACCAGCGAATCGCGGGAATGTTCAGAACGTCAAAGCCTGAAAGAAAGGCAAAGAAAAGAAGTCCGGGAACAAGCGAAAGCTATGCCGAATCGACTTCGAGCAAATAAATTTTGCTAAAAAGAAACGTCAAATTAGCTTTTTATTTATATGAGTAAGCAGTTATTTTTAATTATTTTTACAATTTTCCTCACATCTTTTGCGGTTTCGGCGCAAACTCCGCAGGCGACTCCGCCTGCCCAACCGCCGACGCAGCCGCCTGCGGAAGCTCCGCAGCCTCGTCCTGATGTGCCGAACCAGCCGACAAATCCGACCCAACAGCCACAGCCGAATTTGCCTGCGCAGCCGCAAACTCCGAATGTAACGCCGAGCGGAACGATTCCGAATCCGCAAACCGTTATTCCAGCGTCGCCGACGCAGGATGTCGGCGCGACAGGCATCGCGCCCGCCAAATTGCCGGACGATCCGCCGCCGGTCGCGCCGAATTTTCAAGCTCCGGTCAGACCGCTTCCGAGCGCCGAGCGCATCGGTGTTGACATTGCAAACCAACTGCCGATGACGCTTGACGAAGCAATCGAGCTGGCACTGCAAAACAACAACGACATTGATACTTCCAAAGTTGACGTGCAGATCGCCGAATTCAATCTTCGCGCGGCAAACGGCGTTTACGATCCGCTTATCGTTTCCGAAAATTATTATGAAAGCGCGACCATACCGACAGCTTCGACAATCGGCGGCGCGGTCAACGGAGCGGTAACGCAGAGGCGTTTTTTCAGTTCGGGCGGCGTCAACGGCTTTTCGCCCTGGGCGGGCGGTTTTTATTCAGCAAACTTTAATTCGTCGCGTTTTACAACAAGCAATACCAATGCGACGCTGAATCCGCAATACCCGACGGCTTTGACACTCAGCTACACGCAGCCGCTTCTTCGCGGGCGGCGTTTTGACCTTAATCGCCGGAATATCGAAATCGCCAAGAAAAATTTGAGCCTTTCCGACGCGCAATTTCGCCAGCGAGCCATCGAGGTCATCGCGCAGGTCGAGCAGGCTTACTGGAATTTGGTTTTTTCTCTGCGAAATTTGCAGGTGCAGATTGATGCCGTCAGGCAAGCCCGAACCCAACTGGAAAGCAATCAGAGATTGGTTGAGAAAGGAGTTCTCGCGCCGATTGATATTGTCGCCGCGACAACACAGATTACGACTTTCGAGCAAAGCGTTTATACCGCGCAGGAAGACGTAACGCGGGCGGAAAACAATCTGAAAACCCTGATGCTGCCGGACAGAACCTCGGAAGTCTGGTCGCGCCCGATTACGCCGGTTTCCGAAGTTGATCTTGATCCGCCGCGCGTTGGTCTGGAAGTTTCAGTTGCTGAAGCGTTAAAAAATCGCCCGGAGATTACACAACTTCAAACGAACGCCGAAATAAATCAAATAAACACGCGCTATTACCGCGACCTGACAAAACCACAGATTGATCTGATCGGAACTTACACTTCGCAAGGTTTGGCGGGAACGGAAACCGGGGTCAGAGACGTGCCTTCAAATTTGGTCGGCGGTTATTTTAATTCGCTCGGAAATCTCGCCGCGCAGGATTATCCGACTTACCGCGTCGGCGTGCAGATAACCTTGCCTTGGGGAAACCGCGTCGCCGAAGCGAATCTCGGAAGCTCGCTTGTGCAGGCAAACCGGATTCAAAACCAACGCGCGCAGACCGAGCAGATTATCGAAGCCGAAGTCAGAAATTCCTTGCAGGCTCTGCGTTCATCGGAAGCGCGCCTGGCTTCCGCGCTCGCCACGCGCCAATCCGTCGAGCAGCTTTATGAAAGCGAGCAGCGCCGGTTCAGCGCCGGAACGACCACGCTTTTTTTGGTTTTGCAGCGTCAAACCGAACTTCTCGTAGCGCGAAGCAGGGAATTGCAGGCGCAGACGGATTTGAACAAAGCAATTTCCGAATTCCAACGCGCCACCGGAACGACGCTTTCGGCGAATAATGTCACGATTTCCGAAAACACGAATTTAATAAAAACCAACGTCCGCCGCACGACATTTTCTTCACGCATTTTTACAGGCGGCGAAACGAAATAGAATTTACCAAAGATAGGCAGTTGAAAAAAAGAACAATGCGGAAAACTGCAGGAAGTAAGGGTGCCGGCGCTTAACACCTTTACTTCGTGCGGGTTTCCGCACTCGTCGTTTTCCTTTGTTTTCAGTGATTTCACAATTCAACGGCGTAACTCCTAGAGGGGTTCAGGTTTGGATATACGGGTCAGAACCGCCTGCGTAAGCGGGCGGGTTATCGTTAGCGGAGTAACCCGCCCGCTTACGCAGGCGGTTCTGACATTACACTCAATCTTGAATCGCTATAAGTGCTTAGAAATTAATAAAAAAGGTATAGCTGTAAATGATTTTGCTAAATTAAAACTTGAGTTACAATAACTGAATGCAAATCAAAACTCAGCTTGATGAGCTGCAAAATTATCTAACCGACGCGAGTAATTTGCAGGGCGGGCATGCCGAAAAACTTTTTATCCCCGAAAACGCCGAAGAAATTTCAGATATCTTAAAAGAAGCGGCTGAGAGGAAGATTCCCGTGACAATTTCCGGCGCGAGAACCGGAACGGTGGGCGGCGCGATTCCTTTTGGCGGTTATGTTATCTCGCTCGAAAAACTCAATAAAATCAAGACGATTAATAAAGAAAATCTAACGGCAATCGTGGAAAGCGGCGTTCTTTTAATTGATTTTCAAAAGGCGGTTGAAGCGGAAAATCTGTTTTATCCGCCCGACCCGACAGAATGGAGCTGTCAGATCGGCGGAACTGTGGCAACCAATGCGAGCGGTGCGAGAAGTTTTAAATACGGCGCGACCAGAAATTTTGTCCAAAGACTGAAAATAATTTTGCCGGACGCCGATTTGCTTGAGCTAAAACGCGGGCAAGTTTTTGCCGAAAACGGTTTGGTTGAGCTTGAAACCGAAAGCGGAAGAAAAATCCGCGCAAAAATCCCGACTTATCGCCAGCCGAACGTGCGAAAAAACACGAGCGGCTATTTTTCCGGCGAGCAATTCGACGCGATTGATTTGTTTATCGGAAGCGAAGGAACGCTGGGAATTATTACGGAAGCCGAACTAAAACTTTTACCGAAACCCGAATCATTTTTCAGCGGAATCGTTTTTTTTGAAAACGAAACCGACCTCTTGAATTTTG
>DATHTS010000821.1:0-2755 GCA_035462935.1 Pyrinomonadaceae bacterium | reverse complement strand
ATAAAGAAATTACAAATAGATGTTTAGGTAATTGGTTAGACGTAGCAAAGAAAATGTTCGGGTTGCGGCGTTATGTTTGGAAGGCGGAAACTCAAGAAAACGGTAACATTCATTACCACCTTGTTACAGATACATACATTCATCATAAAGACTTGCGCCGGACTTGGAATAAGTCATTAGAATTGCTGGGTTATATATCGGCGTTTGAATTTAAACACAGACACAGAAATGCACCAACTGAACAAGTCAAATCTATAAAGAACGTGCGCAATGTAGCATCGTATGTGGCGTGTTACATGTCCAAAAACCGACCATTTAAATGTATAGGCAAGCTAATTGAATCAAAAGGTGTGCGGCGTGAGATTCTTTATGGTTCTGATGAATATAGAGCGGTCAATAATTGGAAGGAATTAGGAAAAGTTGTTGGCTCAATTATTGGCGGTTATTCACGTCCTGTTAATGGAAGGTTGTGGGGTTGTTCGCGCGAATTGTCGCAGATAAAGCCGGTAAAAGTGGGGGAAGATACACACGATTTTAGCGTGCTTCGGGATTTTATAGAGCGGGCAAACTTGAAACGTATTGACCTCGACAACGCTTGCTTATTTGTGGGAAAAGTAGCGAGTGAAGCAAAAAAACACCAAGATGATATTTATCAAGCGCTGGAAATTGTCGCCGGAAAAACAGCCATAGCCGCAGAAGATTAGTGGTTAATGGTTCTGCTTCGCAGCGCCGTCTATTTTTTTTGAACGGCAACAAGCGCAAAATGTCATGTTTATTTTTCGGGAATATTTTGCGCTTGGGGTTTATAAATGCAAAGAACCAAACAACAGCCGGCAAATGTGCGCCGCGCTGTTGAAGTGTTCGCAAAATGGATATTTCCCCCTTACGTAAACGGCGCTCAGTGGTCTTTTTTCCTTGTTTTTTTATTTGGTACGCGGCTCTATTTATTTGGCTCCGCTGCGCTCCGCCCGATAAAAAAAACAAGAAAAAAAGGCAAAAAAAAATCTCATTATTTGATTCTCCGCCGCTATGCGGCGGAACCCCAACAAGGACGCCTGAAACGGCGTTTTTTTTGCTGGTTAATTTGCGTCCACGCAGGGCGCCCGAACTTTATTTATTTGGCTCCGCTGCGCTCCGCCCCACCGGCGGCGATAAAAAAAGCCGCCGGAGCGGTCGGTCGTACTTCAGTGGGGAAAATTCCATTTTAAGCGGGTGGTGTGCCTTTTTTCTCGTGCAAAAAGCGGCGATGTGGACGCGCAAAAGCGCGGACTCTTTCGGGTTGTTTCTTTGAAATGTGCGCTTTTTAATATTGGACGTTTCGCGCTTCTCTTGACGTTTCGCGCCGCCTTGCCCGATAAAAAAGGCACACCACCGCATGACACGTTGTTCTTTTTCATGTTTGGTTCTTTGCATTTCTAAACCTTTAAATTAGTGTTGACGCCCTTTGCGACTTTTGACGCGCAAACTAACGTCCTGCTTTCTTACTTGCCCAACTTATAAGACGCGCGACTATTTCGGCGATAAAGTCACTATTTTCACACAAAAACGACCTTTTTTAATCATATTTGCTCCCATGAGTAGTATTTTAACTAGCGGCGCCGCAGTTACAGCAATTGGCGGCAGTATTAAAAACATCACATTCCAGCGCAATCAGTGGGGTTCTTATGTTCGGAGTAAGCCTGTGAATAATACAGGCGTGCCATGGTTGTCCGGTCAACAAGCACTCATTGCGTTCTTGGTTGAGATGTGGCAAAACACCTTGACAGACGCAGAGCGTTACGAGTGGATAAACGCTACCGGTTATACAAAGAACAAGGTTTCAAAGCGTATCGCGCTGAAAGGTTACCAACTTTTTTTGCGTACTAACTTAAATATATCATTGGCGCTGGGTTCTTTCGTTACAGTTCCATCGCCCCAGGTTGCTCTATATATCCCCGGGTCGATTTCTTCAGTGATTAGTACCGCTTTCGCTACTGTTACATGGTCGCCGGTTGCTACTGTTGGCGGGTGGTTTATAGTGTTCTACTGTTCGCCGTATTTGTCCGCCGGTCGAATGTCACCGGTACAGGCTTATGCTTTTATCGCTCGTGCTGCGGTAAACTCTTTGACTGCAAACATAGCGCCCGATATTATTGCGCTTCGGGGTGCGGCTCCGACCGGTGCGCGCATATGGCTCAAAGTCCTATTTATAAACTCCGTTACAGGGCAGCGAACGCCGCCGTATTACTTGACCGGCATATTTGGATAATCTTTTATTTTTGTGTTGCGGTGCCGAAAAAGCCGCTTTTATTATGCAACTTGCAAAACCATACCCCAAGGGAGGCGGGGCAAAGCCCCCAAAACCTTCCAAGCCTAAAGGGGGCAAGGGTGGAGGTAAAGAACAACGCAATGCGTTGTATGCCCCCGTTATGATTCTAATGGCTCTGGTAAAATTCGCCGGTACCGGTGCCATAGGGATTTCCGGTAAGATAGCCGGAACTGTTTTCAACATTGGCGGGCAACAAGGTGCATTCGTGCGCGTGTTGGCAATACCGCGCAACCGGCGCACATCATTTCAGGTGTTGGCTCGTGGTGTGTTGTCAGGTATTGCGTCCAGCTTCCGAACTTTGACCGGTTCTCAAGTAGATGCATGGAACGCCGCAGCCGCTGATGACAGCCCGAACTCAATTCGCCGGAACGTATTCGGCGATATTCGCAAGCTTTCAGGCTCGCAAATGTTTCAAAGGTTGAATAACATCGTTACCAGCATTGGAGC
>DATHTS010000820.1:0-8290 GCA_035462935.1 Pyrinomonadaceae bacterium | reverse complement strand
GAACCCACATTTTGCGTTCCCACGCCTAGCAGGAAACGAATATGATACACAAAAACCAAACCCTATGGCAAACGCGACTGGGATTTAGTTTCAATATCGGGGAAGAAAGTTGCTTGTTTTTATTCGGTTTGGGAAGAGTTAGCGCAGTTTTAAAAAGGATGGAAAAACAACTTGCCGCACTGTTTTAATGACTATTTAATATGCGATTTCAGATTATCAATTGCTTCGTTCAACTCTGAGACTTTCTTTTCGACTGCGGCAAAATTTTCCTTTGACGTATCAGCCGCAAGATTATCGAGAAGATTGATGAAATCCCGCGCCTCGGAAATTATATGAATGACTTCCTTTTTGACTGTTTGCTCGGATTCTCCCTCGCCTGATAAAGATTTCTGCGCTTCCTTGACGCCCCAATGCGTTATCTTTACCCAATTGTCCTTGCCGGTTTCAGCAATCCAGCCTTGACCGCTGAGCGTCCTGAGAATATCGTCGTAGCTTCCCATAAAGCCCAGCTTTTTAACCAAATCAATAAAATAAACCAAATGCGCTTCACTGCCGTTGGTTTCCTGATAAAGTTTCACCAGAGCTTTGTGATAAACGTCCATAAGTTTAAGTTGAAAGTCTTAAGTCTTGAGTCTTAAGTCTTGAGTCCGTATTTTTTCAACATATTATTCTCATCTCAAAATAGATTTTAGCTTGGAACTTAAGACTTAAGACTTTCAAAAGCCAATTTAGCCGCGCCTAAAATTCCTGCATCATCGCCGAGTTCGGCGCGGACAAGTTTAGCACGTTTTGCCGGTTCCGCGTAAGCGCGAGCCGCTATTTCCGCCTGCAAATGCGGTAAAAATAAATCCCAGCCGGCAGACGCGCCGCCGCCGAAAATGATAATTTCGGGATTGAGAACGTTTATCAAACCGGCTAAAGCGATTCCCAGATAAAAACCCTGCCGGCGGAAAACTTCAATCGCAAGTTTGTCGCCCGTTTTTCCCGCTTGATAAACGTCTTCGGAAGTTAAATCATATCTTGCGGACAAATCGGATGCGGGAAATTCTCTTGCCAATTCCTTTGCCTGCCGCACAACCGCCGTCGCCGAAGCGTATTGCTCGACGCAGCCGCGGCTTCCGCAACCGCAAGCGACGCCGAAAGGCTCAACGCAGATATGCCCGACTTCTCCGGCGGTTCCGTCAACGCCGCGCAAAATTTTTCCGTGAATAATTATTCCGCCGCCGACGCCCGTGCCGAGCGTAATGCAAATCGAATTCGCAAACCCTTTCGACGCGCCAATCCAGTTTTCGCCGATTGCCGCGGCATTAGCGTCGTTTTCCAGAATTGTTTTTAATTTTAATTCTTTTTCTATCGCCCCGGCTATCGGAAAATTATTCAAAGCGGGAAGATTCGGCGCTTTCAAGATTAAGCCTTCTTCGGCATTAACGGTGGCGGGAACGGCGATTGAGATAAAATTTATTTCTTCTTCCGGCAGATTAGCCTGACATTCTCTCGCTTCTTCGATTATAAGCTCGACAATTTCCTCGGCGCGTTTAGCATCCGGCGTTTCGCGCTTCGTGCGAAAGAGGATTTTTCCCTGACGGTCAACCGCCGCCATTCGCAAATTCGTCCCGCCTAAATCAACGGCTAAAACTATTTCACTCATTTTTAAAGTATTTAATCCGCAACCTGCAATATTCGCTTGGCTCTTCCGAGCGATTTATTGTCGCCCAGTAAAGTCAAAATGTCATTGTTACGCAGAACGGTCGCCCCGTTCGGCGGAATAAGATCGCCGTTGCGCCTGACTGCGACGACCAGACAACCGCGCAAGCTCAAGTTTGCTAAAGTTCTGCCGATGACTTTATTGGAATTTACGCGAACCTCGTCTATATGCTCGCCTTCGGGTGTGCTTCTGGTCGCCATCAGTTCAAACAAACTCGGGCGCAAAACCATATTTTCCAAAATCGCGGCGGCGGCGTGCGTCGGGCTCATTGTTTCGATTCCGGCTTCGACAAAAGCGGAAACGTTCGAGGTCGAGTTGGCGCGGGCGACAATTCGTTTATCGCCGAAATTTGAACGGATAACCTGGCTAATCAGCAGATTTACCTTGTCGCTCGGTGTTGCGATAATTACGCATTTCGCATCCGGCACACCCGCTTTTCGCAGAACTTCCACATTTGTCGCATCGTCACAATAAATGCTTGTGCCTTTAAGAATTGCGGCAAGAGCGCAGTTTTCCTCGTGATTATCAATAATCGAAACCGTCTCGCCCGCGATAATCAAGCGTTCGGCGAGCAAGCGTCCCGTTTCATCTGCTCCGACAATTACTGTATGACGCGGCATAACTCTAAAAAATCTCGCCAGCCATCCGGCGAATGTTCCTTCAATCAAAACCGTTCCTAAGATTACGGCAAAAACCAGTGAAACCAAAATTCTCCCTTCGGATGTATAGCCTAAATCTATTAAGCTAAACCCGAAAAATGTCGCTACCGAAGCGGCGACGATTCCGCGAGGTCCTAAAAATGAAATAAAAAACTTCTCGTTTGTTTTCAATTCTGACCCGTAGGTCGAAAGAAAAACGCGAACCGGGCGCACGGCTATCATCAACAAAACAACCAGAACAACTCCCTGCCAGCCGAGCGCGGCTAGATCGTTTAAACTTAGACTTGCCGCCAGCAAAATAAAAACGGCGGAAATCGCAATCGAAGCAAGGTCGCCCTTAAATTCCTCTACCTGTTCTTTAAACGGAATATCGAGCGAGCCGATGGCGATTCCGGCAATCGCCGCCGCCAAAACTCCGGCTTCGTGGGCGAAAAGCTCTGCTATCGTGTAAGCCGCAAGCGCGCTTCCCAGAATTACAAGACGCGAATATTTAGCGGGCAGAAGATGAAAGCGTTTTGAAATAACGTAAATAAACAGAGCGACCAACAATCCGGTCAAAGCGCCCGCTATAAAAGTTTCAATCGCGTGGACGGCAGTATTTGTCCACGCTCCTTTTTCGGTTATCGCGTAAAAAATTATAGCTGCAAGAATCACGCCCAGAGGATCGGCAATAACGGATTCGCTTTCGAGCGTTGAGCGGACGCGCAAATTGACTTTTACTTTTTCCAGAATCGGCGTGATTACGGTCGGACCGGTGACGGAAACAATCGCGCCGAAAAGCAAACCGATTTCCCATGGAAGCCCTAAAAGATAATGCGCTAAGATGGCGCTTAAAACGGTCGTTATCAACAACCCGACGGTAATCAGCCCGGTTACGGCGCGTGAAGTGTGCCGCAAATCATAGACGCTCATCATCATTCCGCCTTCAAAAATGACTATGGCAACCGCCATTTTGATGATTAAGCGAAAGCCTTCATCCAACACCTCCGGCTGAATCAAGCCGATAATTTCAGGTCCGAAAATTAAGCCGCAGATCAGCAGCGGTCCGGTTGCGGGGATGCGCAGGCGCTCGGCGAGAATCTGCGCCGAGGTGCCGATAATCAAAACGGCAACCAAGGTTGCCATTATCGCCATCACCGGCTGAATTTCCCTTAAGCTGAGAAAGTATGATTCAAACACGAAATTTGTTTATTGCAAATTAATTGGTTAATTGCAAAAACTAGCCTCAACTAATTCTTAACAATTAACTGTATTGACAAAAAAGGTTGAGAGGAAAAAGCGGCAAACTCTGAACTATAAACTATAAACTCTGAACTATTTCGGATATTTACTGCAAAATAGTTTAACCCTGTGTGCAACTTTTTGAAAAACACCAAATAACTTGCTAAATGTTGTGGGTAATTAGCTTCGGCTTTTGTCGCGTTAGCGACATCCTGAATTTAGGCGTGTCTTTTAAGACACGTTTAGAAAAAACAAGCGATTTTCATCGCGTCAGCGATGACTGAACATAATTAATTCAACTGTCGCTAACGCGAGCGTGAAATCTATTAAACACTTACCGTGCGATAAATTACACGGCTAAATTCATAAAATCGCTGCGCGATAAAGAGTCAAAATTAAGTTGCACATAAGGTACGGCTAAAGTCAGATAACCGCTACGCGATATTTAATGTTAGATTTAATTTTCAATGACCATCAGCTAGTGGCAATTGATTTAAGAACTTAAGCTTTAGTTCAATACCAAAAATGAAACCACAAATGAATCAAGGATAAAGAAAAATCCGTATTATTTTTCGGCAAGACTTAAATTTGTCGGCTGCGTGAAAATTTTTTCTTCCGATTCCTCCGCAGGCAAATTCTCTATCGGCTCATTTTGCGTGATTTTCGCTTCGGGCAGAAAATGATTAAATAAATACCGGATTCTGGGTTCGCTGCCAGCTTCGACCGCCGCGCGGAAATTGCTTATCATCTGTGCGAATTCTTCCTTGGAATAGGCGGCGATTTTGCCGATAAAAATCTTCGGATGGCGTGTTTTCAAAAGATTCTCGCCCGTGATTTCGAGTTCTTCAAACAGCTTTTCACCCTGCCGGATGCCCGTGAATCGAATATCAATGTCTTCGTAAGGCTCCAAACCGGAAAGCCGGATCATATCTTCCGCCAAATCAAGAATCTTGACCGGCTTGCCCATATCTAGAATGAAAATCTCGCCGCCTTCGCCGATTGCGCCCGCCTGCAAGACAAGCGCGGAGGCTTCGGGAATGGTCATAAAATAGCGCGTCATTTCCTTGTGCGTAACGGTAATCGGCTCGCCTTTGAGGATTTGCTCGCGGAAAATCGGCACGACCGAGCCTGCCGAACCGAGAACGTTGCCGAAACGCACCGCCATATAGTGTGTCGGGTAGATTTGATTCAGGCTTTGCAGGACGATTTCCGACACGCGCTTTGACGCGCCCATCACGGAGGTCGGATTGACTGCCTTGTCGGTCGAAATCAAAACGAAATCCTTAACGCCGCATTCGCCTGCCAGTTCGCCGATAAGTTTGGTGGCAAAAACGTTATTTTTAACCGCTTCGCAGGCGTTTACTTCCATCAGCGAAACGTGTTTGTGCGCGGCGGCGTGGAAAATTACTTCGGGCTTGAATTTATCGAAAATCTCGCGCATTCGCGGCTGATCGCAGATGTCAGCCAGAAGCGGGATGAATTTTACGTCGGGGAAATTTTTGCAGAGTTCCTGTTCAATTTGAAACAGCGCGAATTCGGCTCTTTCAACCAGAATCAGCGATTTCGGCTGGTAATTTGTAATCTGCCGAACGAGTTCCGCGCCGATTGAACCGCCCGCGCCGGTTACCAGAACGGTTTTTCCGGTTAGAAAGTCGTGCAGATTTTTATCATCAAGCTGCACCGGCTCGCGTCCCAGAAGGTCTTCGATCTGCACATCGCGGATGCGGCTGACCGACACGCGCCCGTGAGCGATTTCGTTCAGGCTCGGAACAATCTGCGCTTTGACCGGAATAGCGCGGCAGATGTCCAGAATGCGCCGGATTTCCTTGCCCTGCGCCTCGTCAACGGCGATGACGACGCGCTCAATGTGCAGCTCGTCAACCAGCCGCGCCAGATCGTCGGTCGTTCCCAAAACTTTTACGCCGCCGACGCTTCCGCCTTTTTTGCGGCGGTCGTCGTCAACAAAGCCCTTTACATCTAACTCGGCGTCGGCGCGTCCGGCAACTTCTTTGACAATGCCCGCGCCGCTTCTACCCGCGCCGACCAGCAGAGCGGCTTTGCGTTTCGGTCGCCGCGCGCCGCTCAAAAAACTGCGTTTTTCGGTGAATTCATAAACAAACCGCCGCAAAATCCTGAGCGCCAGCAATCCCGCAAAAGCCAAGCCCGTGTCCATTAAAATAATCGAAAGCGGAACTTGCCAGCGAATAAATTTTTCGGGCGAAAGCAGTAGGCGGACTAAGACCAGAATGACGCCGGAGACAAAGGCGGCTTTTAAAAAAGCTTTTATATCTTCGAGGCTGACGTAACGCCAGATTATCGAATACGCGCCGACCAGAAAAAGCGAGGCAAACTGAACCAAAACAACAAACGGCAATTGATTGAGCGCGTTATCCAGATAATATTCGTCCAGCGAAAAATCAAACCTGAGCAGATAGGCGAGGAAAAACGCGCCGCTTAAAATTGCCACGTCCGCCAAAAACTGCGCCGGACGCCGCAAAAACCACAGGCGTTCTTCTGATTGTTTTTCCCGAATTTCCGTCATTGAAGAAAAAAGTCTATCAAAAAAGAACTTACTTCGATGCGGCTAAACTGTCAAACTTTAGTTTTTTTTGTTTGCCGAAAACATTTAAAGATTTCAATTTAAATATCGGTTAAAAAAGAATATACTATACAACCGCGCCGACAAAAGGTTGAATCAAAGCCGTTTGTAGGTTATTCTTAGCACAAATAAAAGGATTTACATTTTTATTATGAAACTGAAATTTATTATTCTCGCTCTGACGCTCGGCTTATTTCAAACAGCTTTCGGGCAGGAAATTCCCGCGGCAAATCAAAATACGCAAGGTTATTTAATCGGACCCGGTGATGTAATTACCGTCAAAGTTCCAATGGAGGAAGAGTTTAATTTTATTGCAACGGTTGACGAGGACGGCAAAATCGAAGTGCCGTTTTTTGATAAGCCGATTATGGCGAAATGCCGTACGGAAAGACAGTTGCGTTCCGAAGTAACCGAGCTTTTATCAAAATATCTGAAAAATCCGCAAGTTAATCTTATTACCGAGCGCCGCAGTCGTCCTCCTGCAACCATTTATGGTGAAGTCAGGAATCCCCAAAGAGTCGAGCTGCGTCGAAACGCGCGTCTTTTAGAATTGCTTTCTTTCGCGGGCGGCGTAACTGAAAAAGCGGGTGGAATGATTCAGGTTTTTCGCACTCAACCTGAGATGTGCGGCGAAGGAGGCGATAAAAACAATTGGGCAGTGGATGGCGACCCGACCAGTGTTCCTGCGCGTATGTATAGCCTGAGCACTTTACGGCAGGGCAGGGAAGAAGCAAATCCTGAAATTCTGCCCGGCGATGTGATTCTCGTAGAGAAAGCCCCGCCCGTTTATGTTATCGGAGAAGTAATGGCTCTGAGAGAAATTTATATCACTGAGCAGGGATTATCTCTCTTAGAGGCAGTCGCTCAGGCGGGCGGACCGAATCGTGATGCAAAAACAAAAAATATTACGATACATCGTTTGAAAGAAAACTCGAAGGAACGAGAAAAAATTGCGGTTAATTATAATCTAATCAGAAAGGGTGAACAAAAGGATGTAATTCTTCAACCGTTCGATATTGTTGAAATTAATAAAGCTAAGAAAAGTTTCACTGAAACCCTTCTTGATATAGCTACCGGGGGATTAAGAACCGCTATAACAACAACTTTGCCGACAAGTATTTTGTATTAGTTTTCCAATCGGAATTCGAACTGTAGTTTGTGATTTATAAATCTTCATAAACTACAGTTTTTCTTTTTCCGCATCCTGATAAATTTTCTCAATAATAACGCTGTATTTTTCATCAACGACGCGCCGTTTTACCTTCAAGGTCGGCGTTAGCTCGCCCTCTTCAACCGTAAGCTCATTTTCCAGCAGCACAATTTTCTTCACCTTTTCAAATTGCGATAGATTTTCCGTAAGTTCCAAAACCTGCCTTTCCAGAAGATTGATGATGCGCGGGTGAGAGCAGAATTCGGCGGGCGTTTTCAAATCCAAATCCTTTATTCTGGCGTAATTTTCAAGCTGCTCGAAATTCGGCACGATTAGGGCGGCGGGGAATTTGCGCTCGTTTCCGACCAACACAACCTGGCTGACAAAACGGGAAGATTTTATCAACTGCTCAATCGGCGAAGGCGCGATATATTTTCCGCCGGAAGTCTTAAAAAGCTCTTTCTTGCGGTCGGTGATGCTCAAAAATCCCTCTTCGTCCAGTTTTCCGATGTCGCCGGTTCTAAACCAGCCGTCTTCGGTAAACGCCCGCTCGGTCGCTTCCGGCTTGTTGTAATAGCCGAGCATCACGCCGGGACCGGAAACTTCAATTTCGCCATCTTCGGCGATGCGAACCTCAACATTTCTGATCGGTTTTCCGACCGTTCCGAGACGCGAATTGATCGGATTGTTGGTGGAAACGACCGGCGAAGTTTCGGTTAAACCGTAGCCCTGCATAATCGAAATGTCCGCGCCGGTGAAAATCAGCCAGATTTCGTCTGACAAAGCCGCGCCGCCCGTGATGCAGGCTCTCAGCCTGCCGCCGAAAAACTCGCGCAGTTTTGAATAAACGATCTTGTCGGCGATGCTGTGTTTAATCGCCAATAGACGCGGAACAATTTGCTTTTTCTCCTTTCGCAAGGCGAATTCCTTGCCAACCTCAATCGCCCAATCGAAAA
>DATHTS010000819.1:0-12015 GCA_035462935.1 Pyrinomonadaceae bacterium | reverse complement strand
CTTTTGACCGGCGGTTCTCTGCGGTTGCGAAAATTTTTCCGCTCGCAAATTTTTCAGGCTCTAAATCAAACCTAAAATTATGAATTCAGGCAATCACGCCCGGCAATTGAAAAAAAGTATCGAAAATAAAGAAAAAATTATAGCTGCTCTCGACGTTCCGACCGCCGAAGAAGCGCGGAAAATCATTTCCGAGATCGGCGCGGAGGTCGGGGCTTTTAAAATCGGTCTGCAACTATTTACTTCTGCGGGCGCATCTTTCGTTAGGGAAGTTGTAGATTCGGGCGCGAAAGTTTTTCTCGATGTTAAATTCCACGATATTCCCAACACTGTTGCGAGCGCGGCTGTAGAAGTAGCAAGATTGGGCGTTTGGATGTTTAACGTTCACGCGCTTGGCGGTTCGGAAATGCTGAAAAAAACGGTTGAGAAGGTCAGGGAAGTTTGCGAAAAAGAAAATCTTGCGAAGCCGAAAATCATCGGCGTAACCGTTTTGACAAGCGCGAATCCGGAGACTTTAAAAGAAGTCGGGCTGGAAAAAGATTTGGATTGGCAGGTTTTGCATTTGGCGAAACTTTCTGCAAAATGTCAATTAGACGGTGTGGTTGCTTCGCCGCGGGAAGTTCAGGCGATTCGGCAGGAAGTTGAAAAAGAAGATTTTTTGATTGTTACGCCCGGAATTCGCCCGGTTTTTGCAACGAATGACGATCAGAAGCGTGTAACGACACCGAAAGAAGCTGTTCAAGCAGGTTCGGATTATCTCGTGATCGGCAGACCGATTTTGCAGGCAGGAGATAAGCGATCGGCGGTGCGGCAGATTTTAGATGAGATTGCATAAAGGCAAAATTTTGATGGATAAATTAAAAATTCGATCTTCAAACCTCAAAAGAAAATCTGCGCTCACCCGCGCGAATTTGTGTTTTCTGCTCGTTTTAATTTTCGGGTGTTTGGGTTTTATCGTCCCGTTTTTTCAAGACGTATCGGCGCAGAATACGATAGTTGTCCAAACTCTTCCGCCGACAAATTTCCGCGTCGGCGAGCGCCTGACTTACAACTTCTCTTTGGAAAAGTTTAACAACGTCGCGTATGCCGAAACTTACGTCGTTTCGCGCGGCAAACTGGGCGATAGAGATGCGGTCGAGTTGCGGGCGAAATTCACGACGGTTGATATGGTCAGCGCGTTTTATCCGGTGGATGAAACCCGCACGACATTTGTTTCCCCGCAGACAGGATTACCGCTTTACGTCCGCAAAGTTTCCGCCGCCAGCGGTTTTCCGACGGAACACCTCAGCAATTTTCTCATTTCTCCGACGACCAATAACGATTTGCTCGCCCTGATTTATCAAGTTCGTCAGTCGGGCGGCATTGGAAGTTTTCCGCTTCAGGAAAACGATAAAATTTACAACATCAATTTTCTGCAAAACGGAGCCGAGAGAATAAAAACCGACGTTGGCGAATTTGAAACAAATCTTACGACGGTGCAGAGCGACTATTTCACCGAACGCGGAGTTACCGACGTGCGAATAAATTTTAGTGTAGATGTGCAAAAACTTCCGGTTTTGATCAGATTCAAAACGGCGAGAGGCGAGTTTCGCGGCAGCATCGCCAGCATTCAAATGCTTGAGCCGGAAGTTGAAACCGTTGCGCTGCCGACTCCGACTCCGCGTCCGGCAATAACTCCGACACCGCGCCCAACCGCAACGCCCTACATTGAAAACCAGCCGCTTTTGCCGGAATTGCCCTTTAAGTTAGGTGAAGCTTTGACTTATCAGGTTTCAAGCAACGGGCAGACAATCGCCGTTCTCGGTTTTCAGGCAAAGGAGCGAAAGCTTTTTAGGGGCGAAGACAGCCTGCTTTTGACGGCGACGGTCAACGGGGTAGAACCGAGAAACCAAATTTTTAATTTAACCGACACAATTCGCGCGCACGTCAATCCGAATTCGCTTGCCCCGCAGCAGATCGAATTAAAATTTTCAGGCTTTTTCAGCGGATTTAATCAGGTAACGCAGTTCGACCAAAAAAGCGGAACGGCTATTTTTAACGGAACAAACCGCGTCGAAGTCCCGGTCGGAACGCACAGCGTTTTGTCCCTTGCCTACGCAATTCGCTCGTTTAATCTGAAACCGAGCAAAGACCCGACAAACCCGGTCAACGATACGCGCGTTGCTGTCTTTCTTGGCGATAAAGCGCAGGTTTTTATTCTTCGCCCCTCAAATGCGGAAATAATTAATCTGAAAGGCGAAAAAGTTTCCGCGCAGCTAATTTCCGTAACGACCGGAAATCCTCTGGTTGACCAATACAATTTAAGAGTCTGGCTCAGCAACGACGAAAGCCGCACTCCTTTGCGACTTACTTTCGGCGCTTATCAAGCCGACCTTATTGCCATAACACATACTCCTCCATTAAATACTCCCTAAATTGCGCTCAAGCCTTTTCCTTCGAATCAAATTCAATTCGTCTATTGAAATTGAAATTAGATTTCAATTAGACTAAACTTTATTTGCGGAGACGGATTTTCAAAAAGGAAAATGAAAAACGAGCAAAACTTAACCCTTGCTTTTCTTCCTGTCGGAACTGAAGCAAAAGTTACAAATATCAATGGAAACAGCGCGGTTACGCGGCGATTGATGGAAATGGGCGTAGTGCCGGGTGTTTTGGTCAAAGTTGTGAAAACTGCTCCGTTTGGCGATCCCTTGGAAATTCGCGTGCGCGGATACAAATTGGCGATGCGGCGAAACGAAGCCGAAGCGATTGAAGTAAATGAAGTCTAAAATTCCAGATTCCAGATTCCAGATTCCAGATTCCGAAACGGCGGTTGCGCAAACAATCAAAGGACAAAGGACAAAGGAAGAAGGACAAATTTTAATTGCGCTCGCCGGAAATCCGAACGCGGGTAAGACCACGCTTTTTAATGCGCTCACCGGTTTGAAACAAAAAGTGGCGAATTATCCGGGCGTAACGGTCGAGCGCAAGGAAGGCGTTTGGCGTTTGGACGGTTCGGGGCAAACCGCGCGTTTGATTGATTTGCCCGGACTTTACAGCCTCGACGCTGCTTCTTTGGACGAGCAAATCGCCCGCGATGTTCTGACCGGAAAACTACAGAATTTGCCGAAACCGGATGCGCTTATTGCAGTAGTTGACGCGACTAATCTTGAGAGAAATCTTTATCTTGTAACACAGCTTTTTGAATACAAAATTCCCGTTGTTATCGCTCTGACAATGGTTGACGCGGCAGAGAAACAGAATTTAAAAATTGACATCGAAAAACTTTCCAAATTATTACAGACTCCGATTGTTGCCGTTAAAGCCAAGCAGAGAATCGGTTTGGAAGAACTCGCCGAAGCCGTTCTTTCTGAGAAAGGGAGAAATTTGAATCTGGAATCTGGAATCTGGAATCTGGAATCAACAAAGGACAATTCCATAATCTTCGCCCGCTACGGTTTTATTTCCGATGTCTTTCAGCAATCGGTTAAAAAATACGAGGAAAAAGACCACGATTTTTCCGAAAAGATTGACCGCGTTTTAACTCATAAATTTTTCGGCTTACTTATTTTGGTTGCGGTTTTATTGCTCGTTTTTCAAACAATTTTTTCGTGGGCGACTTTGCCGATGGATTTGCTCGATTCGGGTTTTGGCGCGCTCGCCGATTTTTCACGAACAATTTTGCCGGAAGGGATTCTTGCTGATTTAGTTGCCGACGGAATAATCGCCGGAGTCGGCGGCGTGCTGATTTTTCTGCCGCAGATTCTTTTGCTTTTCCTTTTTATTTCAATTCTAGAAGACACCGGCTATATGTCGCGGGCGGCGTTTTTGATGGATAAACTGATGAGCCGCGTCGGGCTTCACGGCAAAGCGTTTCTGCCTTTGATGAGCAGCTTTGCCTGCGCGATTCCGGGCATAATGGCGACGCGGACAATCGAGAATCCGAAAGATCGTCTGGCGACAATTTTGATCGCGCCGTTTATGAGCTGCTCGGCGCGTTTGCCGGTTTATACGCTGATGATTGCGGCGTTTTTTACCGGGCAGACCGTTCTCGGTTTTCTATCGCTCGGCGCGGTTTTGATGCTGGCAATGTATTTTCTGGGAATTTTCGTGGCTGTAATTGCGGCATTCGTTTTGAAGAGAACATTTTTGAAGTCGCCAACACCGCCTTTCGTGATGGAACTTCCGCCATATCGAATGCCGAACGTCCGCACGGTTTTGCAAAATATGCTAACGCGAGCCGGGCTTTTCGTAAAACGCGCGGGAACCGTGATTCTGGCGATTTCGATTATTCTCTGGGCATTGACATATTTCCCTCGAAACGAAATCCAGATTCCGGATTCCAAATTCCAAATTCCAAATTCTGAAGTTCAAACCGAAGACCTCGCTGAAGGAGAACAACTGAAAAACAGCTATGCGGGGCAGCTCGGTCATTTGATTGAGCCGGTCATTCAGCCGCTCGGTTTTGATTGGAAAATCGGCATCGCATTGATTTCTTCGTTTGCCGCGAGAGAAGTTTTGGTTTCGACTTTGAGCATTATTTACAATGCCGGCGAAGAGGCGAATGAAGAATCCGAATCCTTGATTTCAGCTATCCGCGAGGCGCGGGACGACAGCGGAAATCTGGTTTGGACGCCTTTGACGGCTTTGACATTGATGGTTTTCTTCGTTCTGGCAATGCAGTGTATGTCCACGGTCGCCATTGTTCGGCGCGAAACAAACTCCTGGCGCTGGACGCTGTTTATGGTCGGATATATGACGGGGCTGGCTTATCTGATGGCGTTTTTAACATATCAGGGCGGTAGATTGCTTGGATTTGGATAGGAAAAGTCAGAACAGGGAGCGGTAGCGACCTGTTTTTTCTGAGGAATTTGCAGGTCGCTACCGCTTCCTGTTCTGACAAACTCTTCTGAGATAAACGGAAAAATTAAAAATGAAAAAATTCTACATTATCCTGATAATTGCATTTGCCTCAGTTTTTGCTTTGGCGCAGGAAAACAAAAAAACAGTCGAGCCGGTTAAATTAGAAGGACAGATTGTTTGCTGTGCCGATTGCTGGGCGGAAGCCGACAGAACAAAAGTGGAATTCGGCACGGCGGAAGATTTGCTGAAAGCCAAATCCTGCGTCGAGGGCGGCGACCCGACGCTTCTGGCGGTGCGCGAGGGCGATAAATTTACGCTTTATCAGCTCGAACAGGGCAAGTTTCGTTTGACCGAAAAAAACTGGTTGAGCTACGTCGGAAAAAAAGTTTCCGTAACCGGAACGAAACAGAAAAAGAAAAAAGCCGACGTTTTTGTGGTTGATTCGCTCGAAGTCATCGCGCCGAGCATCGCTGAGCGCGAAGCGCGTGAAGCAATCGGAAGGGATGTCGAGCTTAAGTTAAAAGATTTATTCGGAACCGAACAAACCTTAAGCCAATATAAAGGGCGAATTATTATTTTGAACTTTTGGGCGACCTATTGCGAGCCTTGCCGCAAGGAAATGCCCGATCTCGCCGCGATTCAAAACGAATATGCCGCGCTCGGTCTTCAGGTAATCGGCGCGTCAACCGACGAAGCGGCAGATCGCCCGAAAGTTTTGCAGTTTATCAAGGAAACAAAGGTTAATTTTCCGATTTGGATGGGCGCGACCGCCGCCGATATGACGCGCTTCGGGCTGGGCGAAGCCTTACCCGGCACGGTCGTGATTGATAAAAACGGCAAAATCGTCAAAGTGATTTCGGGCGTTGTAAATGTAACTGATTTGAAAAAACAAATTGACTCAATGCTTTCTGCCGCGGAAAGCAAAATCAAGAAATCGGAAACAATCGCCCGCGAAAATGTCAAAGAAAAACCGAAACAGGCTTCGAGCGTTCCGTCCTGACCGCTCTGACCGGGCGAAGGTCGCGCCGTGAGCGGGACAGGATTAGAGGATAATACGAAATGGACTTACGGCGTGCGGTTTATTCCAGATCAAATAGATCGCGCGAAATGGAGAAATACTCTGACCTATCAGGTAAATTCGCGCCTGTCGCTCGGAATCGAATACAATCCGCTCGCCGGAAAAGTCTCGCCGCTCGCAAATTTCGTCGCTTTGACGGAAACGACAAAACGCCCGGCGATAATTTTAGGTACAAGTTCCGACCGCATAGGCACGCCTTCCGGTCAGTCTTTTTATGTTACGGCAAGTAAAAATCTCGAAAGAGAAATTGATCTTCCGGTCGCGCCGTATGTCGGCGTCGCTTACGGCACATATGAAAATCGTTTTCGCGTAATCGGCGGGCTGAATATATTTTTTACGCGCGGTTTAAGCTCGACGGTTTTATACGACGGCGTGAAAATTCACCCGCTTTTGAACTACACTTATAAAAGACATCAATTCGGATTTATGCTGGCGCAGGGAAAATCACCGGGTTTTAGCTACAGCATTTCCTTTTAATTTATGAGTGTAGAAACCGCCGAACAAAAAAACCTTCACGCCGCGAATGTTCAGCGCGGGCGAGTTCTGGAATACCTGACAATCGGCTGGAATATGGTCGAAGCCGTTGTCGCCGTCGGCGCGGGAATCGCAGCCGGAAGCACGTCTTTAATCGGTTTCGGCGTTGATTCGGTAATTGAGAGCGTGTCGGGCGTTGCTCTTTTGTGGCGCTTGCGCGATGGCGAGATCGGCGAACAGCGCGAGAAATTCGCGCTCAAACTCGTCGGCGTAAGTTTTCTGCTTCTGGCAGGCTATATCGTTTTTGATGCCGGAAAATCTTTAATTGCCTTCGAGCCGCCCGAAGTTAGTTTTGTGGGAATCGTTCTTGCCGCGCTGTCTCTGATTGTGATGCCGCTTCTGGCAAGAGCAAAACGCCGCATTGCCGCCGACATTAACAGCCGCGCTCTCGAAGCCGATTCGCGCCAGACCGATATTTGCGCGTATCTTTCGGCGATTCTTCTCGGCGGGTTAGGCTTAAACGCGCTTTTCGGCTGGTGGTGGGCTGATTCGGCGGCGGCTTTGATAATGGTTCCGATTATTGTTAAAGAAGGAGTTGAGGCGCTGCGCGGCGAAGCGTGCTGTGATGATGCCGCATGTCATTAAAATATGATGTTGAAATTAAATGAAGTATTCTTAGCCAAAGATGCAAAAGAGCGAAAAATACATTCCGGCGCTGAACTTTGATTTCCTGACTCCGCTTTACGACCCTTTAATAAAATGGCTGATGCCGGAGTCTAAAATCAAAACTCATTTAATCAGAGAAGCGAATATTCAAGAAGGTCATAGAGTTCTTGATGTAGGCTGCGGCACGGGAACGCTTGCCGTTCTCATCAAACAAATTCACAATGGCGCGGAAGTAATCGGATTAGACGGTGATTCTAAAGTTTTGGAGATCGGTCGTAAAAAGGCTGAAAAGGCAGGTGTGGAAATCGCTTTACAGAAAGGGCTTTCATTCAAACTGCCTTATGCCGATAAATCTTTTAATCGCATTCTTTCAAGTTTAATGCTTCATCATCTCACGTCGGAAAATAAGCGATTGACATTAG
Source organism: Pyrinomonadaceae bacterium (assembly GCA_035462935.1). Lineage (GTDB taxonomy): Bacteria > Acidobacteriota > Blastocatellia > Pyrinomonadales > Pyrinomonadaceae > DATHTS01. The sequence goes on along the minus strand of DATHTS010000819.1, from coordinate 4,536 downwards.
CTGAAATATTTCGCGTTCTCCAGCCTGATGGAGAACTGCATATTGCCGACTTTAAGAAATATAATAAATCATTGCCGGTAATGCTCCGAGAGACAGGCTTTCAGGCAGTCAAAGAATACGCGGAATACAGAACGATATTCGGTATTGTTTCTATGTGGCGGGCGGTAAAAATCTAAAAATAATGCGATATTTTTTACTGATATATTTCATCATTTATTTCGCTTTTGCCTTTTTCCTGCCGACTTACCGTGTGTGGAAAATAACAAAACATAATCCGGTAGTTTTCGGTAAATCCGACAATGCGCACGATTACATCGGCAAAGTTTTCAAGTTGCTAATGGCGAGTATTTTCATTGTTGTTTTACTTCAAACGATTTTCCCAAACTTCGAAGCTTATCTTTTGCCGATAACCCGGCTTGAGCGAAATGAAATCCGAATTGCCGGAATTGCCTTGTTACTTGTGTCTTTACTATGGACGATTTTAGCTCAAATTCAGATGGGCAATTCGTGGCGCGTCGGAATTGATCAGGAAAAGAAAACCGATCTCATCTCAAGCGGCGTATTCCGCTTCTCGCGCAATCCGATTTTCCTCGGAATGATGGTTACTTTATTGGGATTGTTTTTAATCTTTCCAAACACTTTTACTTTGATTGTTTTGATTCTCGGCTTCATTCTTATCCAAATTCAAGTGCGTTTGGAAGAAGAATTTTTGACGAATTTACACGGCGAAAACTATCGCAGCTACCGCCAATCAGTCAGGCGCTGGTTATAAAGCGGGAACAACTTTTCATTCGTGCCAAGTATTACACGGTGAAACTTGCGATGATTACCACATTTGATTTATGGATTTTCAGTTAATAATTGTTGCGGTAATAATTTTTCTCGCTCTGCTGTTTGCCAGCGCCCGTTTTTGGCGCAAAGTGAAATCATTCTTGTTTAAATCATCCTGTAGTACGAATTGTGGTTGTCAGAGAAAGGAAAAGAATAAAACTGTTAGAATCTAACGATTGAGATGAGGTGGGGCGAAACCGATTACACACAAGTTTAGGTTTCAGAGGCGACGTTCAATGAAAGTAGCCCTTTCGCCTTCATGTCCATTGATTGGCTATACCTCCCGTTCGATTTTAAGAATTGTTTTTTCTTCAACAATTTCAATCGTCGGTTTGTCTGGCGTGATGACTTCGATATTATTATCGCCGCCAAAAATCAAGTAATGATAAAACGAATCAGTTTCATTCCCAAAGTAAATTGGTCTCCAAGCGTCGTAAGACTTTAGCCAAGGCGATTCAAGATACTCGTAAGCGCAGAGATTTTCTTCCTCGATTGTGGCGGAAGCAAAATCTCTTTCTGGCGCGTGCGCTTCTTCAAAACAAGTAAAAGCAACAACTCTGCCGAACGTCACCAAGTATTTCGGGTAAACGTCAATGCCTTGAGGCGCTACAACGGCTTTCAATATGTCAGCTTCGTCCGCTTTGGTTGTGATAATCAAACCGGCAGACGGAAATTGAGTTTCAGTAAAAGGCGTATCCCAACGAATGAGTTTTGTCATAACGAAAGAGGTATAACGACTAAACTCACCCGCCGGAAGCGTAGCGAGGAGGAACGACGAACAAAGCTGTAGGCGGTCGGGGGCAGCGCCTTGTTCGGCGGGTGTTGGTGCCTTTTATTCTCCGCCGTGTTTTCGGAGCAACTCGGTCACTTGTTTATGCTGTCCGCGCACTCGCACTTCCTCATTGTGTAAAGCTGAGGCTAAAGGCGTCCATCCATTATTAGTTTTAGCATTAAGGCGAATCAACAGCATCACGACCCAAGGAATGCAAGTAGATCCCGACTAAGCCTGCACGAGAGCATAGTCTGCCGGCATCTTCTCCAAGGTGGCGATGCTAATATGCGGCCAGACGGCTCGCTCCGGGAACTCGTCCTCGCGGGGACGGAAAAAATTCAGCATAACGACTTGCGAGTATTGCAGCCGCAGCTTCCGTTTTCCCGTTTCATCCTTCTCGGCGAGTTCCTGAATCCAAAACGTGGACTTCATGCTGACCGGCTCAGCTTCGCGAACCGAGAATGGAACATTCCTGATACCGCCGCTTTTTATGGTTGAATCGACGGTCAAAGTTGTCGTCCGAAAAATATTCACGCCCTGGTTGGCGAAACGAAGAATCTGGTTCATATCAGCCGGACTGAATCCGGGAAATCCGGGCACACCCGCGACGTTTCCCATAAACGGGTTTTCAATGTAATGCCTATACGGTTCGAGATACGGGTCGGGGTTAGCGGCATCCCTGAAGTCGTAGTCCGGAGTAAGAACGTCCTCGAAGCGACCCGACGGCAGCCCGCTTATCGGCGGAATCTCCGGCATACCTTTCTGAACCGCCGAGTAGCCAAGAGCAAGAACGGAGTTTCCGTGCGGAATCGATGCCAGTCGTGCGATATTGAGCTTCACTTGCGTCGCTTCGTTATCCTTCAGTAGGTCTTCCTTAGACCTGCGATTCTTCTCATACAGCCACAAGCCGGGTTCGTGGTGAATCGGCAGTCCGGGCAAACCCGCCAGTCCGTTACTGGTCGGTCGGTCTTCCGCCGCGACTTGCGCGATTTTCTGCTGGTAATCGAGTGTGACGACGAACTGGTCAGGAGCGGAAGCGTCGGGTCTCGACAGACCTCGATTGGGAACGTCGTCATCGACGAAGGTGAACTTCAGCTCTTCGTCATACTGATTCATCAGCAGTCGGAACTTAAATCCCGCAGGCGGCGCCGGAGCATCCTGAAACGGCAGAGCAATCATGTTCCACCCCGTGCCCTGCGCCTCCCAGACTCCCAACAGTAGTTCGAGAGGACCCAGCTCCGGCGGCGGCGGCGCACCGCGATTGCTCACCGGCGCCGTCGCCGTTATATTGAGATTGCTCAACTTTTCCAATTGCGCGGGTTCCGGGGTAACTACTTCACCAAACTTGCGGGTCCTGCGGTCGGTTTTATTACCTTTAGCCATAATGATTTTCTCCTTTGAAATTAAGATAGTGACGAGCAGCGACACCCATGCCGCGTGCCATCGCTTCGATCTCTGTGATTTCGCTTAGCACATAATTCGTTGGATAGGTGGCATAGTAAAACTTTACCACCCCCCAGATGCAGGTGCAAATGTGCTTAATACCTCTACTGATTATGAAAACAACAGTAGGCTGTTTTTCTTGGCTCAGTTCTTACGATGCTGCAAGCCGCCGAACTTTGTATTAAACCGAATTTTAATTTACTTATACCGAATTTTTTATAGCTTACATTTAACTTTAAAGTCAATAAAAATTTGGCTTTCGGGCATTTATCTTTCAGCAGGTATTGTTAAAGTCTAATTCCGTTAAATTAATTTAATGGAATTCTACCAATGGAATTTATTTTTGCCGGCAAGTTTGACGCGGAAGTGAAATTTGAAATAACTTAAGTTTAAGGTTTTATAGCAGTTTTTTAACCGAAAGGCGGTTTTCCTTTTCCTTTTTGAAAACTACCCGACGGCTTTTTTGTTGAATGGACAATCGAATTCACCGCGAGATCATCGGCGGGCATCTGCTCGTGATTGGCGGCGCGGAAGATAAATATAACGAGCGGCGGATATTAAAGAAATTTTTGCAGCTGGCGGGCGGCGAGAAAGCGGAAGTTTTGATTGTGCCGGTGGCATCGGATTTCCCGGAGTTTGCGGCGGACGTTTATGTGCAGGCGTTTCGCAACCTGGGAATTTCAAATCCGAGAGTTTTACGCGCCACGTCGCGGCAGGATGTTTTTCAGGCGGACGCGGACGAGCTTTTAGACGGCATCACCGGAGTTTTTATCACGGGCGGCGACCAGATGCGGCTGGTATCGCTTTTGGGCGGGACGAAGTTTTCTCAAAAAATGCGTCGAATGGCGGCGGAAACCGATATTGTTATCGCGGGAACGAGCGCGGGCGCGGCGGGAATGAGCGCTGCGATGATCGTGCGCGGCGAATCAACTCCGCATCCGCATAAAAATTCGGTGCGGCTTTCGCCCGGTCTTGGAATTCTGAAAAACATCATCATTGACCAGCATTTTACCGAGCGCGGGCGCATCAGCCGCCTGATTACAGCCGTTTCCTACAATCCGTATAATCTGGGCATCGGGATTGACGAAAACACGGCGATAATTCTGGATAACGAAGGAGTTTTGGAAGTTTTCGGCAAGGGCACGGTGACGATTGTGGACGGCTCGGAAATTACCTACAATGAGATAGCCGAAGTCAACGATTTTGAATCGTTCAGCGTCTGCGGCGTGCAGCTTCATATTTTGGGCGACGGGCTGATTTACGATTATTTCGCCCGCCATCCGCTGCAGCCGCCGAATGAGTTTTTATTGCCCGATTTGGAATAGAATTCCAGATTCCAGATTCCAAATTCCAGATTCGTTATTTTGAGTTGGAGGGTTAAATTTAAGATTCTGGATATTTAAGGATTTTTTGATTTTGAATTTGCAATTTAGGGTGTTTTTTAAATTTGAAATTAAAAGGAGAAGGCTATGGCTGCGATTGAAAGGTTT
>DATHTS010000818.1:0-1512 GCA_035462935.1 Pyrinomonadaceae bacterium | reverse complement strand
AGGTCATCATCGAGTTTGAAAACAATCTCAAAGTTTCGCTCAAACATGCCAAAGAACAACTCGCGGGATATTTGCTCGGCGAGTATAAATCCGGCAGCGGCAGCGATTATGTTTTGATCGCTTCGGACTTGATTACCTGGCGCGTCTTTTCGATTGCCCAGGAATCGCTAGAACGGTTGGACGAATTGCGCGAAGACGAAGTTATTTTAGAAGAGATCGAAAGTTCTTTTTTTGAACTCAAAGACGGTAAGGAAGAAGAATTTTATTTCTGGATTGACCGCGCTCTTTTCAAAGAAGGTAAGCAGAAAGCAAAGCTGAAAAACATCGAAGCGGCTTTCGGACATCAAAGCATCGTCTTTCGCAAAGCGTATCTCGAAATGCAAAACTTTTTCGAGAAAATCAAAGACACAGGCGAAATTCAGGTTTCTTACGAGCAATGGAAAAAATCTCTGAGCATCGCGTATGACAATTTCAACGATACGACGAATAATTTTCTGATTCACACATATTTGAGCGTTTTTGCAAAAATGCTCGCCTATCAGGTTCTGACCAACGACGAATATATTGACGAAAGCGAGATACAAGGCATCATTGACGGTTCGATTTTTCACCGGCTTAATATCAATAACTTTGTCGAAAACGATTTCTTTTCGTGGATTCGCACCGAAGAAGCGCGGCGCGAATTAAAAGAAGTTTTCCGCCGCATCTCGCAGGAACTTTCGACGTTTGATTTCGCAGACGTTGACGAGGACATTCTAAAAGGCGTGTATCAGGAATTGATTGACCTCGACACGCGCCAGAAACTCGGCGAATATTACACGCCCGATTGGTTGTGCGAAAGAGTCGTCGCGGAATACGATTTCAAACCGGCGGATAAAATTCTCGACCCGGCGTGCGGAAGCGGTTCGTTTCTTCGCGCCGTGATTGATAAATTAAAACGCGATTTGCCCGATGCCAACATCGAATCAATCAACGCGCAGGTTCACGGAATAGATATTCACCCGCTTTCGGTGCAAATCGCCAAAACGACCGTTCTTCTCGCGCTCGGCAGAGAAGTTCGCAATGCAAAGAAGCCGATTCATCTCAACATTATTCTCGCCAATACTTTGCTCACGCCGAAAGGCGTCGAAAATATGTTTTCCAATCAATTTAATATGGAGATTGACAAGGAAAAGCTATTTCTCGACACGGCGATTTTTGAAGACGGGAAACTTTTCGACGAAGCCCTGGACATCAGCCAAGAACTCGCCGAACAAACGGCAAATCAAGCGACGCTCAAAGCCGAAGCCTTTGGCAATATCCTAAAAAATCAATACAAAGGCGGCGAAGTGAAACCGGAAGTTGCCGAAGATTTTTATCAAATCTATCAAGGCTTGAAACGAGTCAAGGAAAAGGGGCGCGACAGCATTTGGAAGTTTATCGTCCAGAATCTTTACAAACCTTATTTCCTCGCCGACCGATTCGATTACATCGTCGGCAATCCGCCGTGGTTCACTTACAGCTCGATTCGCA
>DATHTS010000817.1:0-4980 GCA_035462935.1 Pyrinomonadaceae bacterium | reverse complement strand
AGGAGAATTCATACGTGAACAAGCATTAGAGGCGGGATGCGATGACCTTTTAATGAAACCGATTGAAAGTGAGGAACTCAAATCTATCCTCGACAAATATTTAGGGTAATGATTTTTATGTATATCAGAATACTCATTTGGGTTGAGATGAAATAATTTCGTCACTCTTTTAGAGGTCGGCATTATTAACTAATTTAAGTTGGATTTAGTTGGGAATTGATAACCCTGTTGATGACGTTTAATTCGTCTTCTTCACTATTTCGCCAATCTTGCGCGCCTAACGCTTTAACGATGGCATTGTATTGCTGCTTGGTAATTTCACGGGGCGGCTTATCGAATACTTTCGCAATGTATTTCAAAGAGTTTTCCGCCCTTTCGATTCCAATGTAAGCTGTTTTGTCTTTATCTTCTGCCATTCGGTGATTTTACCAAAAATCTAAAATAATGCTCTACTTTCTGTTCAAAAAAGGCGGGAAGGCGTGAAAAATATCACGCCTCGTATGGACGACCCTTGGATAGAAATTTTGATTTGTAGCACTTTTACCGTCGTCCGTATTACATTTTCACGCTGAAAACGCAGAAAAGTTCCGATTTTAGTTTTAAATTAATTTGGAGTTTTTTTTCTGACACTGAAAGAGAGATCGAGGTTGAATAGAAAGTGTTATAGGAACTAGCTTTAAAGCCAAAAGTAAGAGATTTCAAATGGCTAAATTAAACTCACAAATGAAGTTTTTATTCTAATTTAATAATTCCCGAAACTTTTCTTGCCAAATATTTAATTCTGGATTATTATTGCTTGGATTTTTGTTTGCCAGTAAGTTTTCGAGCTTTACTTTCTATTCTCATCCGCGCCTTTGCTTTTATTCCCTTTGGTATTGATAAAATTACAAAACTAAATTAAACGTCGAATGCAGGAGAAATTTAACACTCGTTTTCATATTTAACTGAGGAAAGCTAATGGAATGTTGTATTTTGGTCTTCGTTATAATCATAATCGTCGTGCTGGCGGTTTTCGGCTCGAAGCTGCTGGTGTTGATCGGAGCGATACTTCCGATTATTTATTCATTACTTCTCAACTCTAAAAATTGGATAAAGAGAATATTTTGGTCGAAACCGCTCGTTGACCTGCCTTATTCGCAGTTAATAAAAACCTCTGAAGAATTAGAGACTCATTTGCGAGAGCTAATGTCTGCCGACAAAGAGCTTTCGGAAGATTTTAATTCAAAAGACGAAGTTGAAAATTTCGTCCGGTCGTTAAAAATCGAAGCTACTAAAGCAGGAATTGATGATACACAAACAAAAATCAACATCCTGAAAGGAGTTATTAAGAAAAAACAGCCTCAGCACGACATCAGATTAGCCAAACAAAAAGCGCGGCGGGAAAAAGAACTAAAAGAGCTTACCTCGACTTCCGAATACAAACTTATTGAACAGTTTGCCAAAAAGAATCCGGGCAGTGACAGCAAGGTCGAATTGCTAAAACTTCAAGTGCTGCTCGAAAGCAAAGGCTGGGATATAACGTCAGATGAGTTAATAAATTTGGTTAGAAGAGAAAACAACAAACATCTTCAAGAAGATTTAGTCAAATTCGCCTCATCTACCGATTACAAATTAATCGAGCAGTATGTAAATGAAAATCGTGACAAGGAAAACACGGCTGGTTTAACAAAATTGCAGTTACTCCTCGAAAACAAAGGTTGGCATATACCGTCGGATGAATTAATGAATTTCGTCAGGATAGAAGGCGATAAACAGCGTCTTGATAACGCTAAGGCAATAATTTTAATGAATAATCCTGAAAGCCGGGAGGAAATCTTAAAATCATATCTGAGCAATTATAAACCTAATGATTTTGAGTTGAGAGCTTTGGAAGGAATATTGGAGGAAAGAAATTTATCCTATCCCGATTTGGATGATTTATTAAATGTGTTAGATAAAATGAAGACGGAAGTTGAATTAGAGCAATTCGAGCGAAATCTGCTGGATGAAAACAAAGCGGAAAGTTCGTAATTAGAATTTTTTTTCGGCAGAGTGCAAATTAAATTTCTTTCCGGGGTTGCGGAAAACAAACGGTTTTGTTACCATTCCTGTTTGTTCACGGTGCTTGACACGGTAGGGATCGGCAGTTCAAATCACTGACTGCCATTTTTCTATTTTTGATAAGATGCTTTCGAAGAACTTTGCGACAACACGAACTACTACGACGCGCCGCTAATGGCGCGTAAATCGCGTTTTAAATGAACGCAAGGCAAAGTCGCTCTTATCAAATCAAATCTGTTTAGTAGTAGTAAATTGTTAATCGTTAGTTGTTAAAAGTTAATTGATTTCTTGATTTGAAAGCGGTTTTGCTTTTCAAAAGTTTCGCTGTGCAAGAAAACAATTAAAAATTTACTATTAACCATTAACAAAAATATGAGCGAATTAAACTTAAAATTTGGCGAGAATGTCCGGCAGATTCCCGCGCCCGCTTCGGTTTCCGACGCTTTGAAAGCGTTCGACCGCGACGCGGCGAAAAAGGCTCTGGCGGCGAAAATTAACGGCGAAGAAGTTGATTTGAATAAACAGCTTCAGCCGACTGATGAAGTTTTATCAATCGAGCCGATTTTGCCTGAAACGCGGGACGGCTTGGAGGTTATTCGTCATTCGACCGCGCATTTATTGGCGGCGGCGGTTTTGGATTTGTTTCCGGGAACAAAACTCGGAGTCGGTCCCGCTTTGATGGAAGACCCGCGTTACGGGTTTTATTACGACGTTATCGCGCCGCGTCAATTGACCGACGCGGATTTGCCGGTTATCGAAAAGAAGATGCGCGAACTGCAAAAGCGGAATTTGCCGTATCGGCGCGAGGACGTTGAAAAGTCACGAATTTTAGATATTTTTGAAGAGCGTGATGAGCCGCTCAAGCGAGAGTTGATAGAAGAAAAGGTTACCGATACGGCAAGCATCTATTATATTGACAATTCGCCGTTTATTGATTTTTGTCTAGGTCCGCACGTTCCGCATACCGGAAAAATTAAAGCGTTTAAATTGCTTGCGCTTTCCGGCGCGTATTGGAAAGGCGACGCGAACAATCAGCAAATGCAGCGCATTTACGGAACCGCTTTTGCGACGCAGGAAGAACTTGACGCCTGGCTCAAGCAGCGCGAGGAAGCGGAAAAGCGCGATCATCGCAGAATCGGTAGAGAATTGGATTTGTTTTCGATTCAGGATGAATACGGTCAGGGTTTGATTTTGTGGCATCCGAAAGGCGGAATTATTCGGATGGAGATGGAAAATCTCCTGAAGGAAGAATTGCAGCGCCGTAATTACAGCTTTGTTTTCACGCCGCACATCGCCAAGCGCGAGCTTTGGCGCATCAGCGGACACGAAGAAAATTACGCTGACGGAATGTATGCGCCGACGAGCATCGAGGATGAAGAGTATCGCTTGAAGCCGATGAACTGCCCGTTTCATATTGGTATTTACAAATCAAATCAGCGATCTTACAGAGATTTGCCGCAGAGATATTCCGAACTGGGAACGGTTTATCGCGCTGAATTGTCGGGAACGATTCATGGCTTAATGCGCTGTCGCGGTTTCACAGTGGATGACGCGCATTTGTTTGTTCGCCCCGAACAGGTTCACGCGGAAGTTGCCGATTGCCTGGATTTTGCCATCAAGGTTTTCGACACCTACGGTTTTGAAAAGGTTAAATTCGAGCTTTCCGTGCGCGGCGCGGCGGAAAATAAAGGTTATCTCGGCGGGGACGAAGATTGGGAAAATGCCGAAAATTCATTGGCAAGCGCTTTGAAAGAACGCGGAATTTCTTACGAACGAATCGAAGGCGAAGCCGCATTTTACGGTCCGAAAATTGACATCAAAATCGAGGACGCAATCGGCAGAATCTGGCAGTTGGGAACGATTCAGCTTGATTTTAATTTGCCGGAACGCTTCGAACTTGAATATATGGGCGAGGATGGGCAGAAACATCGCCCGGTGATGATTCATCGCGCTCTTTTCGGTTCGGTCGAAAGATTTTTCGGCGTTTTGATTGAGCATTACGCCGGAGCGTTTCCATTCTGGCTCGCGCCGGTGCAAATTACGGTTCTTCCGATCACGGACAGAATTAACGATTACGCCGAAAAAGTTGCCGGAGAGTTAAAATCCGAAGGCTTTCGCGTTGAAACAAATCTGAAATCTGATAAAATAGGCGCGAAAATCCGTGATGCGCAGATGCAGAAAGTTCCTTTTATGATTGTTTTGGGCGACAAGGAACTGGAAGAAAACAAAATCGCGGTTCGTGAACGAAAAGCAGGCGACATCGGGCAGATGACGCTGGATGAATTTAAGGAAAAAGCGCGGCGATTGAAACAAAGCCGCGCAAATACAGTCTTGGATTAAAGATTGAGGTTTCCGATTTAATAAAAATCCGAAATCCCAAATCCCAAATCCCAAATTTAAACGGAGGTTATTTATCGCAAAGAGAAGAAGTTTTACCCCGCGCCAGCGCGGACCCTTGCACCGCACAAATGAGCGAATTCGCGTGCCTTCGGTGCGAGTAGTTGATGAAGAAGGCGAACAGCTCGGCGTAATGGACACGCGCGACGCCGTTCAAAGGGCGCGCAGCGAGGGCAAAGATTTGGTCGAAATTGCGCCGCAGGCGAAACCGCCGGTTTGCAAGATTATTGATTACGGCAAGTTTCAATACGAGCAGAAGAAAAAGGCTCAGGAAGCCAAGAAAAAGCAAACCGTCGTGTCGGTCAAAGAAATCAAGTTTCGCCCGGCAACCGACGATCACGATTACAGTTACCGGATGAAGCACGCCCGCGAATGGCTCGCCGACGGCGATAAAGTCAGGGCTTCGATTGTTTTCCGCGGACGCGAAATGACGCACCGCGAATTGGGCGCGGCTATTCTTAAAAAGCTCAGAGAAGATTTAGCGGATATTGCAGATGTCGAGGTAGCGCCAAAAATGGAAGGCTATCAAATGTTTACGATATT
>DATHTS010000816.1:0-7072 GCA_035462935.1 Pyrinomonadaceae bacterium | reverse complement strand
GCGAGAGGATTTCCACATTGATTTTAACCCGGCGGTTTCAGGACGGGATTCGACAAACGCTTATTCCTTTACGGTTGCGCCGGGAATGAATGTTCTGGACGTTTTGGCAACGGTTGACACGGCAGCCGAAGAAGGAACCGGTAATCTGGTCGGTATCCGTCTTTACGCTCCCGACGGCACATCTATCTCGTCCGGTGGTATACCATACCCGGTAATAGACACGGATAAACGTCAGATCGTCGTGCAAAACCCGCAAGCCGGCACATGGACTCTGGAAGTTCGCGGCGCGAGCGGTTTGACGGCAGTTCCGGGAGTTACTTCGCCCACTCAGGTTGCCGCGCCCGGTCCGGTTGACGGCTATATTACGCAAATCAAATATATTTTGCCGTATATTCCCGATATTCAGGGACACGCTCTGCAAGAGCAAATCGAATCCGCGCTCAAAAACCGCGTGATTGACACACTTGCCGACGGAACATTTAGTCCGGACTCGGTTGTGAAACGACAAGAGCTTGCCGGTGTGCTTGTTCTTAACACATCAGTTCGTCAATCACTCGGAGCGGCGCCGAAATTTACCGACGTTTCCGGCGATTTAGCGAGATTCGCCGAAGCAGTTACGGCAAACGGCTCAAATAACCGCGATTTTGATTTTACCCCGAAAGGAATGATGAGTTTTAGCGGAACCAATTTTAATCCGTTAGGTAATGTTAATCGGCTCGATTTGGCGGTTGCTTTAGTCAAGGCTTTAGGACACGACGCCGAAGCTCGAAGCAAAGCAAATTCAACCGTTACCTTTAACGGCGTTCCGCTGACCGATAACTCGCAAATTCCGGGCGCGCTTCGCGGTTATGTTCAGGTTGCGATTAATCGCGGTTTGTTTGAAGCGTTTCCCGCGGAAGTTCGTCAAATCGGACCGGGACAATTTCAAGCTCTTCCGGGACCGAGATTTGAACCGAATACAGCGGTTACCCGTGCTGCTTTAGCCGTGAAACTAAACAGCTATCGTCAGCTTTTCACAACCGGCGGTTAATCAATTAAAGACTTTCGCCCGGTGGGGGTAACGGGCGAAAAAGCGGCGCGAAGTTTGGGAAACCTAAATCCCCGACTTCGCGCTTTCTTAATCAAAAAATTTACAAGCGGTTTTTTTCAAATAAGTAGAATTTAGGATTTAACAAATTTTAGAACAAGGTTCGGAGGAAAAGAAAATGAAAAACAAGGTGAGAAATTTAAGGCAAAACGGATTTTTCAAGATTTCCGCAGCCGCGCTGGTTTGGGCAATTATTATAACATCGCTGGCTTATCTGCCCGGCAAAACGCAGGCAGACAATCAAAACTCGAAATTAGATATTTATCAAAAAAAAGTTCCCAATATTGATGTCAATCTTTTGTCCCAAGCGACGCGACAGCCCTCACCTTTGCAGTTAAGCGCGTTCGCTCAATTCCAGGGAACTTACGGAAATCAGGCAACAGTTCGATGGAATAAATTCGCCGGTTCGCCCGATGTAATAATGGGTTTTCATACCGCTCCTTCATCAGAAACACCGGAAAATACAGCGCGCGCGTTTATCCAAAATAATGCCGCGCTTTTTGGTGTCGAGCCCTCGGCGCTCGTTCTGACCGAACAGCAGGAAGGGATGGGCGGTTATATGCTCAGGTTTCAGCAAAAATTCGGCAATTTGGATGTTGCCGGCGGCGGGCTTGGCTTTTTGATGACGAGCGATAAACAAATTCGAATGGTAATGGGTTCGACTTTCCGCGACGTTTCCGCTTCTACAAATTCCCTTTTGAACGCGCCCGCGGCAGTCGCCCGCGTCCAGCAGGATTTGGCGCAATACGCGGTTTCGCTGGGCGGAAACGAGTATTTGGTCACTCCCGCCTTGGACGCAATCGCGGCGGAAATCGCTCCGGCACTGCGCGCCCCGCGTTTGAATATTTTCCCGACCGCCGACGGATACAAACTTTCGTGGGATGTGATTACTTTTTCGCGTAATCCTTTCGGCGTGTTTTTATCGCAGGTTGATGCGACAACCGGCGAAATTCTGAACCGTCAAAATCTCGTCCGCGCTCAAGACGCTTTGCCTTACACGGCTGATATTTATCCCAGTACGCCGGGCATCGCAAATTACGATACCGGCGCGCTCAAATTAGTCAATGGCGTCCCCGAAGGATTGACGCGGGTAAATCTCAGAAAATATAACCCCGGAATGAACGCAACCGCCGTTGAAGGCGTGATGAGCGGAAAACACGCGCTGGTCAGAAATGTTCTGGCGACCAAACAGCCGTTCGTCCAAGCTGTGCAGGGAACGTTTCATTTTCGTCAAAACAACGCTCCGATTGAAGCACAGCCGAATGAAGCCGACGATCTGGCGGAGCCTGCCGAGCATTTCGACACGGTTAATATGTTTTTCTTTATTAATTATCTATTGGAATATGTAGACGACATCCACAAACGCGATGACGCGGTTCACAGCCGCATCGGACAGGGCGATTTCCCGGATAATTATGTAAACAGCGACCGTCCGCTTCTCGGTTTGGTTCATTTTCCAAATGTTCCGGGCGTTCTCGGTTCGCCGATTGACAGCAAAAGCCCAGATACAATCGTGCGCTCGCTGCTCGGTCTCGATAACGCTTTTTCAGTTCCGGTAGTTCAAACGATTGACACGCCCGCCGGACCGCAGAAAGTGGTCGTCAATCCGACGCTTTACGGTCACGGGTATCTTTTAAATGACCTGGCAAAAGACGGTCCTGTCGCCTATCACGAGGGAATGCACTCGATTTCGACGCCGATTGCCGGGCTGGAAGGCGAGCCGGAAGGCGGCGCTTTGAATGAAGCGCAAGCCGACCTTTGGGCTTACGCCATCACGGGCGACGATTCCATCGGAGCGCACAGCATTAAGGGCGCGAGATATCGTCAAGCTTTCCGTAACGCCGGGCGCGACCCGGAAAGTCTCGCGTGGATTCGCTCGGCGCGTTCCACTCTGAAATATTCGCAAATCGGAACGGACGGCAATCCGCCGGTATTTGAAGAGCATAAAGACGGCGAGATTTTCGCGGCGACAATGTTTGAATTGCTCGAACTGATGAAAACCAGCGAGCCGCAAATGCAGTTTTTGCGTCCGGCTTTCGGCAACGGGGAAATAACGCGGCAGATTTCGCGCGGGCAGGAATCTTGGGAAAGAATTTTCTTGGGTTCTTTGTATTTGCTCGGTTTAACCGCGCCTGACACTTTCGTTAAAGCGCGTGACGCATTGATTATGGCAGACCGCGTTCTCTATTCAACCGACCCGTCGGATTTAGACGCGCCGGGTCAGCATGAGGCTTTGATTTGGCAGGTTTTCGCGGCGCGTGAATTGGGTGTAAACGCGCAATCCCCGATTGGCGGCGCGGTTACTATTTCGACCGCCGTGCCGGAAATTGCCCTCAGCCAAAATCGAACAGCCGCTCCGCAGGGCGTCGTTCTGGAACCCGCTACCGCAACTTCCATTCGGGTTTCGTGGCAGCCCGTCGGCGGCGCTTACGCTTATCAAGTTTTCAAACGCAGAATCGGAACAGCCGGAAAACGCCAGCAGCTTTCAAACAGACCGCATTTCGACGGCGACAAAGCGGCGACCGGCTGGACGCACGCCGGCTATGCTCTGGGCGGAAATACCAGCAGCTTTGAAGATAAGGGTAAAATTGAAGAATTCTTCGCGCCCGCCGGAATCAAATCAACCGAGAGCGCAAACGGATACAATGAAATGTTCGACAACGAATACGCCGTGCGCGCGATTTCGCTTAACTCAAACCGCCAATCCGGTTTCTCCGATTTGAGCGGAAGCGCCTCGTTCACTTCTTCGATTCAGGATGTTTCCGGCGCGGTAAGCAGCGCGATTTCAAACGTTTCGTTTGCCAACGGCATTTTCGAGTTTGACAATAAATTGACCAACAAGGGCATTTCAGCGGCTGATTCAACCGCGTATTCGCCGATTAACTTTAAAGTGATAAACATTTCAAATCCGACAGTAACGACTGCGAACGCCGATAACGGCGGCGACGGCAGAAATACGCCGGGCATTTTCAATTACAATCAAACGCTTTTTGCGGGACAAACATCCGCCGCGAAACGCCTGAAATTCAACGACCCGCAAGCGCAGATGTTTACCTTTGACACGCTGATAACGGCTCGCGTGCGAGGCGCGTCAGTTCCGGCGAACGGAAGCCAGCCCTACGACGGCGACGGTAATGGGCGGCAAGAACACACCATTACCAGCAAGACCGATACTTATAGCGGAATCATCGTGCTTGGCAGCGCCGGACTAAATCTTGTAAGCGGAGTTGATCACGTTGATGTGCCGTTTGTCGCCCAGGAAGGCGCATACGGCGTGACGGGGGTTTTATCATCCACAATTCCGTGTGATTTGGATTTCTATCTGCTCGACAGTAACGGCAACGAGCTTGCCACCTCGGGCAACCTTGATTCCAATGAAGAAGTCAGCGCAATTATCCAACCCGGAAAAACTTATATTTACCGCGTGGTCGGTTTCGGAAACGGTCCTACTCCGTTCCAAATCGTCAGCACGCAGTTTTCTTCCGGCACAATCGGAAACACGGGAAGCGGCGGTTCATCCTTCGGTCAGGCGACAACCGGCTTTACGCCGATGAAAATCGTGCGCTTTACCGTTAATCCGCTGACTAAGACGGTTTCGGTCAAATTGCTTTAATCGGATAATTTAAAAAGCATAAGCCGAATTAGGCAATTAAAGCGGGCTGGAGATTTCCAGCCCTTTTTTTTTGTATTTTCGTCCTTCTCAAGTTTGGCTCAAGTTTCTGAAAAAAGCTGATTTACAAACATCAAGCCTTTCTCAAGTCTCAGAAGATAATCTTGTAAACATAAGTTGGAAATTAGATTTTCAAAACAAAGAATAGACAGGAGACAAAAGGAAATGAGGAGCAAAAAGAACAATTCGAGAAAAGACACATTAAGAGGATTTATTGCAATCGGCGTATTTTGGTCGCTGGTTGCGATGTTTTTTTATCTTCCGTTTGGCAAAACGCAAGCGGCTTCAGAGACTAAAACTAATAAAAGCTCGGGCTTATACAGAAAATTAGTCCCGGAAATTGATTTGAATAAAACAAAGGGTTTAGCTAACTTTCGTCAGGCGACGGGCGCGCAAGTTTCAGCGCTCGATTCATTAAAGGCAGGAACAAACGCCGCGAATTTGACCGCTCGCTGGAACGATTTCAGCGGTTCGCCCGATGTGATTTACGATTTTGCGAGCCAGCCTTTTTCGGGAACTCCCGAAGAAGCCGGACGCGCATTTTTGGCGCAAAACGCCGAATTGTTCGGAATCTCCGACATAAACAATTTGCGTCTCGCGAGCAGCCGCGAAGCTCTCGGCGGCTATCTTTTGCGTTTTCAGCAAACCTTCGGCGGCGTTGACGTAATCAACGGAGGCATCGGTATTGCTTTGAACGGCAGCAAGCAAGTCGTAATGGCTTCGGGTCCGCATTTTAGAAACGTTGCGGTAAACACGCAGCCGACTGTTTCGGCGCAGCAGGCTCGTCAAACCGCCGCTGCCGATTTAGACCGATTTAAAATCAATCTGCCCGATAATATTAAAAATATAATGCAGCCCGCGTTAAATATTCTGGCTGATAAAATGTCTTCGGTAAACAATCTCGAACCGCGTCTGGGAATTTACCCGACGGCGGACGGTTTTCGCCTCGTCTGGAAAGTGGGAACTTATTCGACCAATCCGTTCGGACTGTTTTTAACGCAGATTGACGCGCACACGGGCGAAATCGTTTCGCGCAAGGATTTTATTAAATTCCAGACGCAAAACGTTTTGCCATTCACGGCTGACGTTTATCCGAAATATCCGACGATTACGCCGGAACTTAAAGACCAGTCAATTATTTCAGACTGCAGCGGAACGCCCTGCGGACAAGAGCGCGTTACGCTTCGCGCGTTTGACCAGCAGAACATCGTAACGGGCGTAAACGGTATTTTGACCGGAACGCACGCCAATGTTTACAACGCTTTGGCGACCAAACAGCCGTTCGTGCAGGCGGCTCGCGGAACGTGGCATTTCCGAAAAGACGATCCGACAAATTTTGAAGCCCGCACCAATGAGCAAGACCAGTTTGCCGAGCCTGCCGAACACCAGGACGAAATTAACGCTTTCTTCTTTGTAACTTATCTGTTGGAATACGTTGATTACCTCCACGTCGCTGGCGACAATCGCCAATTCGGCAGCGGAAGTTTCCCGGATAATTATCCGAACAAAACGATTCCGCTTCCGGCGGTCGTTCATATGCCGAACATTTATATTGCTTTGAACGTCGTCCTGCGGAATCAGGTTCCCGATCCGACTGACCCGAATCTGGCTTACAAAGCGCTGGGAATGGACAATGCTTTTGCCGCTAATGTAACCGGACTTTATCAAGACCTGACCGGGCAAGTCGCGCCGGAAGGCGTCGTAAATCCGACCGCCTACGGTCACGGTTTCCTGCTCAATGATTTGGCTTTGGAAGGAACAGTTCCCTATCATGAAGGAATGCACGCGATTACCAGCCCGATTGCCGGGCTCGAAGGCGATGATGAGGCGGGAGCATTAAATGAAGGTCAAGCCGATATGTGGGCTTTCACGATTACGGATAATCCGAGCTTGGGCGATTACGTCGTCAATGCGAAAGGCTACCGCGACCGTTTTCGCAGCCGGGGACAAGACCCCGATTCAATTGCATATATTCGCAGCGCTCGCTCGACTTTGAAATACTCCGACATCGGCACGTATTTCTGGGCGGCGGAACCGGAAATCATCCCGTTTGTTCTCCCTGCGAAACCCGCTCGCTATGATTTTGAAGAGCACTACGACGGCGAGATTTATATGTCAACAATGTGGGATGTCCGCGAGATGCTCAACAGGATGTATCCGCAACAAACGATATATAAACGCCCACTGCCGAAAAACGGAAAAGCGGAAAAAGTCATTACAAAAGGCACGGAAATTTTTGAACGAAACTTTTTAGGCTCGATGTATGTTCTCGGAACAATGGCGCCGGATACGATGGTAAAAGCGCGCGACGCTTT
>DATHTS010000815.1:0-4198 GCA_035462935.1 Pyrinomonadaceae bacterium | reverse complement strand
AAACTTCTTTGTCTTCTCTCAGATGAACGAACGTATCATACGACATAATGCTGCCATTTTTCAAGAAAAAAATTCGGTCGGCGGTTTGCTGGAGAAATTCGGTGTTATGCTCGATTAAAAAAATGGTCTTTTCCCGCGCTTTGAGCCTTTGCAGTAAATCGAGAATTTGCTCCCGGTAACGAGGATTGATTCCGGCAACCGGCTCGTCGAGCAAAAAGAGTTCGGCGTCGTTGGCGATACAGCAAGCCAGATTGAGAAGCTTCTGCTGCCCGTAAGATATTTCTCCGGCTAAACTGTCGCGGACATCCGGCAGAAAACATTCGGCGATGATTTCTTCGGCTTTTTCAGCCAGAGAGTCCAACCCGGTTTTGTAAAACGTTTTCGGCAGCGCGGCTCGATACCAACTTTGCGTCGGATTGCCGTTCATTGCCAGGATGACGTTTTCCTTGACGGTTAGCTTTGAGATCAAACGCAAATCCTGAAACGTTCTGCCGATGCCGAGACGGTTTATTTTGTGCGGCGGAAGCCGATTTATCCGGTTTGACTTGAAAAAAATATCGCCCGACTGCGGTTTGATAAAGCCTGTGATGACGTTAAAAAGCGTGGTTTTACCCGAACCGTTCGCGCCCATCAGGGCGTAGATTTTGCCTTTTTCCAGTTCCAAGGAAACCGCGTCCAAAATCTTTTTGGCGGCGGAAAAGCCGTGGGTGATATTTTTTAGCTCAAGAATCATTCGGTTTTAGGGTAATGCTGTTTGAAATTTTTATCGGTTATCAATGAATTTAGCTCTACTATTTATCTGTATTGACAAATTAAAATGGCAGCAGTTTTGAGTCCCGACTTTAGTCGGCTTGACCCTAACTTAACGCCCTTGCCGCGTAAACGCGGGACTCAAAACGCGAGCGTCTTAGTTTGTCAATACATTTATTCGCAGGCTGAATTTTTCAGATAATTGCGATTCAAATTTGGTTTCGTCGCCAAGGGCGACAAACATTACAGCCCGGCAATTCTCGCTGGGTTTGAATGCCCAACACACCCGCTCGCCGCAAGGCGAGCAACAATGCGCGGGCGATTGTTCGACGCCTCCAGCGTCGGAATATTCCTGGCAATCGCGTCGTAGGGATGCGCTCATTGCATTCGCTTTCCCTACGCTATAATGTTAGTCGCCTTTGGCGACGTTTTGGAGGCAATTCAAACATCAATAAACACTAAACTTTCTCCTATTAAAATTAAACCTTGGCATAAGTCAAACCCGTCTGCCCCTGATATTTTCCGCCTCTGTCCGAATAGGAAACGGCGCAATCTTCATCCGATTCAAAAAATAGAATTTGCCCGATGCCTTCGTTTACATAAACCCGGAGCGGCAGATTTGCCAGATTTGCGATTTCGACAACCAGACGACCTGTCCAGCCTGCTTCCAAAGGAGTTGTATTAACTAACAAACCGGCACGTGCGTAGGTCGATTTCCCAAGTGCGACCCCTGTTACATTTCGCGGCATTTTGAAAGTTTCCACTGTGACTCCCAATCCATAATGATGCGGCGGAAGCAGGTAATATTTTGCGCCGTCTTCCGAAGTTCTGAGCGGCGGTTCAATCAGGGAATCTTCGTCAAAATTTTTCGGGTCAATTTCGCGCCCGTGAAACGATGAAAAAATGCGGAATCCGTCGTCTGCCAGACGCATATCGTAGCCGTAGCTTGAAGTCCCGGCGGAGATTATGCGGTTTCCGTTTGTTTCCCGGACGAGTTCCGGCAGAAAGGGGTCAATCATTTTGGTTTCTTCCACCATCCGGCGCAGCCATTGGTCTGATTTGATAGTCATAAATTTATTTAAAGAAAAAAAGAGAAGTGATAATGATTAAAATATCACTTCCCAAAATAAAAGTTCAAAATGCCGAACGGATTTCTTTTATTTTAAAATGAAACTACAGATAAACACAGATGGACACAGATAGAAAATAAAAAATCTGTGTTTATCTGTGTTCATCTGCGGTTTCATTCTTTTATTTTTTTATTTCCAAAAGATTCAATGTTCCGTCGCCGACAGTGAAAGAAAGCGTCGCGCCGCCGTTGCCAGCCTTAGCGAGCATCGCTTTTTCGGTGAATTTCGAGCGGTCGCGCGGTTTTAGAAATTCGTAGGCGTTCTCGATTTTGCCTGTGCGTAAAACGCTCGCGTCAATCTGGGCGCTTAAATTCAGAGGTAAATAAACCGTCATTTCGCCGCTGGCGAGCTGAATATCGGCGTGGCGTCCGCGCCAACTTCGCGTGGCAATTATGGTTTCGACCGTTCCGCTGCCGAAAACGGCATTGACTAATCCGCCGATCAAATTCATTTTGGCGTTTGATTCAAGGAAGTTGATTCGCATCGCGCCTTCGACGCCGGACAAATTGAAATCTCCTTTCCCGCCGGTAATTTCCAAATCGGTGAAAATCGGGACTTTAATGTGGTAATCAATCCGAAAGGGCGTATTCTCAAGGTGTTTGGGGAATTTTTTCGCAACGCGCTTGATGTATCTTTTATCGTGAACGCCCGCGGTCAAAATGCTTATGCGACCGAAACCGGCTTCTACAACAACGTCGTTTACTTGCGCCAACAGCGCCAGATCCGCTTCGGTTGCGGCGTGGGTTGTGATTTCGGCGGAGATTTCAACTTCATTATTCTGCCAGCCTTCGATTGTTATCGAGCCTTCCGGCGCGCCGACAATCGAAACCGTGCCGCCCACGCCGAATTCGACTTTTTCGGTTTTATAGGTCGTGCGTTTTAAGGGCGGTTTTGTTTGCTGGGCGAAGGAAAACTGAAATAAAAGAAAAATCGAAACGGCGGAAAAACAAAGGCGAATGCAGATTTTTTTGGTAATTTTCATTGCTTTTTAATGTTGGAGAGAGTAAGGATTTGCGCGATTGATTATTTAAATCAAGGATAATTTTTTGCTGAATAGTTAAAAGTGTAGAATTCAGAATCAAAAACAAAAATTTTCAACTCCGCACTTTTAACTTTACACTATCAGGTAAAGAAAAAAAACAAAAACTTTAATCTTTTCAATAATTTCCTGTTTCCGAACTCAATCGCGGAAAATTTTATCTGCTGATAAAGGCAATACTTCCGCGATGATTTGTAACCGTCAAACTTGCAGAACCATCACCATTCTGCCCAATGACTCGCCGCCCTTGACCGACGAACCTGAAACCGGAATTAGACAACCCTCCAAGCGAAATACTTCGTGTCGAAGGCGCGGTTGCTACCAATTTAAACGAAGCATTAAAAGGAATATGCAGATTGATTCTACCATTCATCGAAGTGAAGCGATAAGTTCCGCCCGACTGAATTAGACCATCGAAAAAGATATCGCCGATGCCGTTTTCGGCAGTTACGTAGTTGGAACTAATGTTGGTCAAAGTAATATCGCCTTCGCTGTAGATATGAGCGCGTACCAAAGTGCCTCTCACGTTGCTAATACTCAAATTGCCCATACTGGTTTCGATATTAACCGAAGATGAATAAGGGACTCTGATCGTGAAATTGACGCTGCCTACGCCGTGTTTGCCTTGATTATCCTTTACCAGATCAATAACGATTGTCCCGCTCAAATTCTGGGGTGAAATATAAGCCGCCGGTTTTTCCAGGTAAGCAGAGATTTGTATCTCATTACGATCCCAGCCTTCGACCTCAACTTTTCCCGTGCGGTTGATCAATTTCAGGCTGACATTTTTACTCGCCGGATACGTTTTCGAAAAGTTCTTTTGCGCCGACACCTCGACTGCCGACGCCACAAAGAAAAAAACTACGCTCAACAGAAGAACCGTAGTTTTTTTGTTTGCCGTGAAGCGAAACAAATTTTTTATTACCCAATTCATCGTTACATTTCGGAAAATTCGCGCAAAAGCTCCATTTTTTCGTTCAGAGCCGAGTCGAGCATCTCGCCCGAGAGGTCGTCTTGCGGATTTTTCTCTAAAATCTCGGTGTATTCAAAAACCGCCTGGTCAATTTCCCTGAGATTGCGGTCGAAGGCGTCGCGCAGATGGCTTTCCCATTGACTGCGCCGCGTCTGCACGCGGTTGTTCCAGTAATCAATCGCCGCTATTCGTTCCTTTATGCGTCTTTCCCGAATTTGCTGCGGCGTTTCGATCAAACCGATTTTTGCCAGAGCTTTGTCAACAAATCCCAATTCCGCAAAAGTTTTGGCGCTGTAAACATCGTCG
>DATHTS010000814.1:0-2091 GCA_035462935.1 Pyrinomonadaceae bacterium | reverse complement strand
GCAGGGAGCGTTATTGCTGGAAAATCCGGGAGCGGAAAATCCGTTTTATCGCCTTGCGCCTGCGTGGGCATTATATCCTATGATTGTGCTGACTACGACCGCGACGGTTATCGCCTCGCAAGCGGTTATTTCAGGCGCATTCTCATTGACAATGCAGGCAGTCCAGCTCGGATTAATTCCGCGTTTTAAGATTCTGCATACTTCCAAAAAAGAATACGGACAGATTTATATTCCGGCGGTCAACTGGGCGTTAATGGCAGGCTGCGTCGTTATAGTCCTCGCCTTTCAAACTTCCAGCAACTTAGCCGCCGCTTACGGCGTGGCGGTTACTTCAACAATGGTTATTACAACGATTTTATTTTACGTCGTTGCCCGCCGGCGTTGGGGTTGGGGATTTTTACCGATAACTGCGCTTTGTCTGTTTTTCCTTATCATTGATCTGGCGTTTTTCGGCGCAAATGTTAATAAAGTGCCGGATGGCGGATGGTTCCCGCTTCTGCTTGCCGCAATCTTCTTTATCGTAATGATGACGTGGAAAAAGGGAAGAAGCATTCTTCAAACCCGGATTCAGGAAGAAACTCAATTGTTGGAAGAATTTCTGCAAGACATAGCGCGAAAGAACTTGCCGCGCATTCCCGGCACCGCCGTTTATATGAATGGAAATGCAACCAGAACTCCGATGGCGCTCCTTCATAGCCTCGAACATTACAAAGTGCTCCACGAGCGTGTTTTGTTTGTAACCGTTAAGACCAGACCGATTCCCTTTGTTGACCCGGAAGAACGCATTAAATTTGAAACTATGAGCAAAGGGATTAGCCGAATGAAGATATATTACGGGTATATGGAAGACCCGGATATTCCTGAAATTTTGGCAAGTATCGAGCAGCCCGGATTTGTGTTCAAACCCGAAGAAACGACTTATTTTCTCGGTCGGGAAACGATTATTTCTACCAGAAAGTATTCGGGGATGATGCGATGGCGCGAAAAGCTTTTTTCGATTCTTTCAAGAAATGCAAGAAGCGCGACCGCTTATTTCAATATTCCGGCTGACCGTGTAGTCGAACTCGGAGAGCAAGTTGAGATTTAGGACAAAAGGTATTTTTCAGTGCTTGAGTTTATCTGCGGCTCCTTATTTTTTGTGATCGGTATTGCGCTCTTGGTTTATAATAAACAATTAGTCCAAAAATCACAGGAGTTTTATCCCAGAGATTTGGGTCCTAAACAAATAAATACAATGGATATTATGAACCGGTTTTTATGTGTGTTAGTAGGTTTAAAAACATCAATCGCCGGCTTTCTGACAATGCTCAGTTCAAATTGGTAAGCCTTACAGTTATGTTGTTTTGAAGTTTTATAACGTTATGCCGCAGATGTTTACCGTATTAACTAAACTTCTAAGAAATCGATTGTGGGGATACGTTACGGCTGTTTTTGGTATTGCTGTCGTCACCGCCGTGCTTGAACCGATTCATCTGCGGATTACTTTAGCCACTGTCGCCCTAACACTGCTGATGGTAGTGTTGTTCGTCGCCACTGTTTGGGGAAGTCGTCCGGCGTTGGTAGCTTCAGGGCTTGGTATATTGAGTTTTAATTATTTCTTCCTGCCGCCCGTCCGCACCTGGACAATCAATGATCCTGAAAATTGGGTCGCCTGGATTGCGTTTGTTGTTACCGCTGTTACAGCCGGGCAGCTTTCCTCTTATGCCAAACGGCGGGCGGAAATAGCCGAACTGCGACGGCTTGAAATTGCCCGGCTGTATCAAGAACTAAGCGGTGCTTTTGAGCGGGCGAGTTACGCCGAAGCGTTAAAACAAAGCGAGAAATTAAAGTCGGCGCTGCTCGATGCGGTAACGCACGATATTCGGACGCCGCTTACCTCCATTAAAGCTTCAGTTACCACCCTGCTCGATGAAACGGAGGGAAATTCTAATGAAGAATTTCCCTTGGTTCTCGACGCCGATTCGCGCCGTGAAATGCTGGAGGTTATCAATGAGGAAAGCGACCGCCTCAATCGTTTTGTAGAAGATTTAATCGAACTGGCTAAGATAGAAGCGGGCGAACTGGGATTGCGGCTGCAATCGAGCAGCATTG
>DATHTS010000813.1:0-4963 GCA_035462935.1 Pyrinomonadaceae bacterium | reverse complement strand
CCAGATCGTCCGCGCCGAAGCGGAGCGCGACTTGACCGAGACGCAAGCCCTGCGTCAGCCCGGAGGCTTGGATGTGCTGGATGTTATCCAACAACAGACGCGAAACCGAGAGCATTTTCAGATAATCAATTCCGGTCGGCTCTTCCGTGATTTTGCGTCCTAGAGCGGTGTTTTCGCGCTGGAAAGTCCAGGGGATAAAAGCCGTAAAACCGCCTGTTTCGTCCTGCACGTCGCGGATTCTTTGCAAATGTCGAACTCGATGTGAAACATTATCGCCGATGCCGAACATCATCGTCGCCGTCGAGCGCAAGCCGACTTTGTGAACGGCGCGCATTACGTCGAGCCATTCCTGCGTCGTGCATTTAGTCGAAACGCGCTTGCGAACTTCATCGTCGAGAATCTCGCCGCCGCCGCCGGGCATTGAATAAAGTCCCGCCGTTTTCAAACGACGCATAATCGTTTCATAATCCAAACCGGAAATCAGGTGAATGTTGTGGATTTCCGGCGGCGAAAAGCAATGCAGTTGAAAATCCGGGTATTTTTCGTGCAGAATTGAAAGCAGATTTTCATACCATTCGATATTAAAATCGGGATGCAGACCGCCCTGCATCAAAATGCCTGTTCCGCCCAGAGCGATTGTTTCGTCAATGCGCTTGCAGATTTCTTCAATCGAATGAACATAAGTGTCGGGTTTTCCCGGTCGGCGGTAAAACGCGCAGAATGTGCAGACGACGTTGCAGACGTTGGTGTAATTGATGTTGCGGTCAATAATGTAGGTAACAATATCGCCCGGATTTTTCCGCATCCGCAGTTCGTGCGCCGCCGCGCCGATTCGCGCCATGTCGTAACTTTCCAAAAGCGCGGCACACTCTTCGGCGGTCATTCGTTCGCCGTCTAAAACTTTATCTAAAATCGGTTGAATATCGCTCATAAATTCAGAGTTATTTTATCATAAAAAATTTTCGCTTTTTGAAACTGAATTCTCGCATTTTGCGAAAACTATTATTGAAAGTCGGCAAAAATTTGATTTTCAGCGTCTATTAAACATCTACTTTTTGTAGGTAACAAATTTTATACCAAAAAATTTGATTCTTTTGTTCAAAAAAATTCGCGTTAATAAGCAGGAGAGATTTTATGGTAAGGAGAATGGAAATGAGAAACGAACAAACACAATTCAGAGGAGATGACCTATTTTTATTTTTATTCGCGGTGGTAGCCGGTTGGCTTCTTTTGTTCCAATCGGGTCTGTTCTAATAATTATTTATAAATGAAAGCGGTTTGTTTTTCTCCGACAAACCGCTTTTGTGTGCCAGTTCAAAAAATAAACTCAAGCCTTTCCGCATCTCTTCATCAATCGAATACGAAATATTTTCCGTCAGATACTTTCTAAAATCTTCCCGCTCCAACGAAATTTCAGTTCTGTAATTAGCGATTATTTCATCAATATGATTTAAGCCTTCGTCTCTAGCGGCAGCAAAGTCAATTTTCCGTGCAATTTCCGCCCTTTCAGCATTCGCCATCCACATCGCAAAAACAAAACCAAATCCCGTGAAAGAATTCCAAACTTCCGCTAAATCGAATTTTCTAAATTTTGTCTCGTCAATAATTAAAGCCGGATCGCCGATGAGCAAAGCGCATTCAGAATTTTTGAGCATTTCATCCAAATTTGGTTTTGCCGATTTGTATTGCGGCTCGAAATTCAAGAATTCTCGAAAGATTATCTTTGTTAATGCGACTGAGGTTTTTGAGGAAACATCAAGCGCGACAGTTTTCACATCGCGTAAATCTTCACCCTTTGTAATCAGACAAACGCTCCGCACCTTTTTCCGCGCACCAATGCAAACATCCGGCACGAGCAGAACATCTTCGATTCTTTGATATTCAATGACCGGAACGAGCGCGGCATCAACTCTTTTCCGCGCCAAAAGCTCGGCGGAACGGGCTGGAGCGTTATCCAAAATCAACTCGTATTTTCCGTGCTGCGAGCCGTAGAGAAACGACCAAATCAGAGGCGCGGTGTTTGAGTAACTCGAAGCGGAAATTCTCGGCTGCGGCATTTATCTCGTGAGAACGTCCTCGTATTCTTCATCCTTTTCCAGTACCGATTTTACAAATGGGCAAGTCGGCTTAATCAATAAATTATTCTTCCGCGCATATTTGACGGCTTCCTCGACAAGTTGCTCGCCGACGCCTTCGCCGCGCAGCGATTCGTCAACTTCCGTATGCTCGATAACGATTTTCCTGGTTCCCTCCCGCGTGTAAGCCATTTCCGCGACCCATTCATCGTCCCTTTCGATATAAAACGCGCCTTTCTTCCCGTGTTCTTCGTGTTGAATTTTCATAATCTTCTTAAAAATAAAATAATAAAATTGCTATACTTCATTTCTAACAAACACAGTCGGCTTTGCCAAATCTTGCCTGAAATTAATTGTTGAATTATTTTTGATTTATGAAAATTTACGATATAACCGTTCCGATCAATGAACAAACTCCGGTTTACGAAGGCGATCCACCGGTTGAAATCAAGCTGAAGCTCTCGATGAAAAATGGCGACGCGGCAAATGTTTCGCAGGTTTGTATGGGCGTTCATACGGCGACGCACGTTGACGCGCCGAATCATTTTATCGAAGGAACGCGGCGCGTTGACCAGCTTGATCTGGAAAAACTCATCGGCAGATGCAGCGTGGTTGAGTTTGACGAAAGCGTAACGGCGATTAAAGCAAAGCACGTAGAAAATCTAAACGGCGTTGAGCGTGTCCTGTTCAAAACCAAAAATTCGCAGTTTTGGGACGATTTCGGGCAGGGATTTCGTAAAGATTTCGCGTATATCGCGCCGGAAGCCGCCCACATTTTAGTCGAAAAGGGCGTAAAACTGGTCGGTTTCGATTATCTTTCGATTGAAAGATTCGATGCCGAAACCGCCGATTCGCACATCGTTTTGCTTGAAAAAGAAGTTATAATTTTGGAAGGCTTGGATTTAAGAGAAGTTCCGGCGGGCGAATATGAGTTGATCTGCCTGCCGATGAAATTTGCCGGCGGCGCGGGCGACGGAGCGCCGGCGCGAACAGTTTTAAGAGAGACTGAAACAACAGATTAACACGGATGACCTCAGATTTTTTGTTATGAATCCGAAAGAATTTATCAAAAAGCGGCGCGAAATGGCGCAGCATTCTATCAATGAATTAATTGATTTGCTCTCAAGCGAAGATTTGCAAACGCGCTTTTTCGCCGAAATGTGCCTGCGCGACGCGACTTCCGTCTGACTGAATTTCAAGCCTGCGAGTTCGCGGGAAGAACGGGAAAAAGCAATCGAAGAATGGCGCCAATGGTTTCGTGAAAGAGAAGGAAAATTTAAGAAAAGATTGAAAAGAACTGAGAACTGAGAACTGAAAAATTTCTCTCAGTTCTCAGTTCTCAGTTCTCACTTCTCAGTTATAATCGTTCTTATGAATGTTGACGAACAAAGCTATCGCGAAAAAGTTTACGAAATCGTCCGCCAAATTCCCGCCGGAAAGGTGATGACCTACGGGCAAATCGCCGACATCTTAGGCGAAGGCTACACGGCGCGGACAATCGGTTATGTAATGCACGCGGCTGATACGGAAAATGTGCCGTGGCAGCGGGTTATAAATTCGCAGGGTAGTTGTTCAACAGGTAAAATTTTTTTGCCGTATAACGTCCAACAAAAAATGCTCGAAGACGAAGGTGTTGTTTTCAGCGAAAAAGGTCGCTGCGATTTAGACGTTTATCGCTGGTTTCCTGAAGGCTATGAGCCGGAAGAAGAGGAGCAGCCGAGTTTGTTTGGGTAAAAGATGAAAATAGATTCAAACGAATACACAAAACAAGAAAAAGCTAGTGAAGAAAGTTGAAGCTAGGCTATGATTTATTCAAGCACATTACTACTCTGAGCACAGGAACTCTACACATTCTTATAACCTTTTGGAAAGGCTTTTTCAAAATCCTACATGGAAGTTTTTAGTAAGTATCTCATTCACAAGTTTAGTATTTGTAATTGTTCTCTCGCTTGTTTTGATGTTTCTTATAGCTGGTGGAATCGGAGAATTTGGAGAATTACAAGAACGCGAATATAAAATAAATCGTTGGATTTTTATTTTCACAATTGGCTTTTTCATTGTCGGAATTATTAGTTTTGTGGCTTTTGCTCTAGGTTCTGTTGACATAAGGCTTTTGATCGGCGAAGCCGACTAATTTAATAGCGTCGGGTGCAAACCCGACGAACCGCAAAATCATCAGACCGTCCCTGAAGGGGACGAATAATTCGCCGAATTATTCGTCCCCTTCAGGGACGGCGCGTGTATTCGTTCAACGGTCGGGAGAATCCCGACGCTATTAAATCGGTCGCTTTCAGCGACAAATACGTCTTAAAATTTCTTATGTCAACAGAACCTAGTAGTAACAAAAGTAGAATTGCCATAATGAAATTCCACCAAACTTGACATTCTTTAGATTTAGAATCATTCTAAATCTAAGTTTAGGATTAATGAACACGAAAGAAAAAATTGAAGATTTAGGTTTAACCAAGCAGCGCGAGGTAGTTTTGCGCGTTATCCGCGATGCCGAGCAGCATTTGACTGCAAATGAGATTTTCGAGCAGTCGAAACAGCTTTTGCCGGGCATTAGTTTTGCGACCGTTTATAATTCGCTGCGTTATCTGAAAGAGGCGGGGCATATTGCGGAAATCAGCTTCGGCAATGGCGCGAGTCGTTTTGATTCGATGACTTCGCGGCACGACCACGCCATCTGCACGAAATGTGGAAAGCTGGTTGATATGGAAATTGATCTGCCCGAAGAAATTGTCGCTTTCGCGGCTGAGTTTTCCAAATTCAAGCTTGAATCTATCGAATTGACTTTGCGCGGATTATGTCCAGAATGCAATAAATAATTCTAAATTCCAGACTCCAAATTTTAAACTTTTTATTTCAATTTGGAGTCTGGAATTTTA
>DATHTS010000812.1:0-12157 GCA_035462935.1 Pyrinomonadaceae bacterium | reverse complement strand
TTTAGAAATTTGCTCATCTCGTTCCTTGACCTTGTAATACTCAGGCGTATATTTCACTAAAAGCTGCGCCTTTTCAGTTTCCGCGTCGTTTATCTGTTTATCAATCTCGCGGATTGAATCCTGCAGTTTGCCGCGTCGTTCGGCGTTAATTCGTATTGCGTCCCGATAAATCTCACTTGCAATCAAATCCGGCATAGTGCTGCCTTCGCCTCTTGCATTTGCTCGGACGGCTCCCTCATATCTGGCTTCGAGTTTTCGACGCTCATCCATTGCCGTCAGCCATTGACTACTTAAGGTTGACAATCTACCGGCAGATAACGATTCTCCATTTTCCTGCAGGGGCAAGCCTGCATCACGCATAAATCTAATGAGTTCCTGCTGCTGTTCTTCAATTGTCGGTCTTAATTTATCAATTGAGTTGCTCAAATCCTCATATGCTTTTCGCGCTCCTTCAGTTTCGCGGTTTGCGTTTAAATCAATAAAAACCTCTGCTACCGCGTCGGCGACTTTCGCCGCTAATACGGGATTGGTGTCTCTGACGCTAACCATAACGAGATTAGTTTTTTCAACCTGGTCAACGTCTAAACCTCCGAGCAAAGTAGACGAATACGCTTCAACCCGCGCCTTTTCTTCAGGCGTCAAAACGGCTCTTTCCGTGCCTGATGTTTCAAGGGAGGCTTCGGTCAAAATCGGCAGGGAAGAATTTTTCTCGGCGTCTTCTTTTTCACCGGCAAACACCGAGCCCAGCGATGAGAAGAAACTCTCACTTTTCTTGCCGAACAAATTCGGGTCGCGGTAAAGCCCCAAACGAAGAACGACTTCCTTCATCAAAT
Organism: Pyrinomonadaceae bacterium; assembly: GCA_035462935.1. GTDB lineage: Bacteria > Acidobacteriota > Blastocatellia > Pyrinomonadales > Pyrinomonadaceae > DATHTS01. The sequence goes on along the minus strand of DATHTS010000812.1, from coordinate 11,324 downwards.
CCGGGTTCTGTAAAAGCTTTAACTGGGTGTTGTGATAATTCATATCGTTCCCGAAATTAATGTTGATAGACTCTTTCGACGTTAATTTCGGTTTGCGCGGCTCGATAATGACTCCGGTTTGCGCCTCGAAAATCGAGGGCTGCCGGTACATATAAAACGCGACCGCGGCGGTTGTTAGAATCGTCAATGCCAGAATCAGCGGCAGGCGTTTATAAATAATAATAAAATATTCTCGAAAAGAGCGCTTTTCGACAAAATCATCATCATATAAAGGCGAATAGCTTGCGGGATAATCGTGATTCATTGTCTTTAAATCACCATTTGTCGGCAAGGGCAGCAATCGCTCGTCTTTTTGCATACTTCTTAAATAAACCTCTTTGATAAAATAGCCAAATTTGCTTTATATCATTTTTACTCAAACTTTTCTATGCTTATGATTGAAAAATCTATAGTTATGAAAATATACACCTTTTTCGGCGCGAAGGCAAAAAATTTGCCTCTTCGATTCGCCCGCTTTTGTTTCCAATCCAAGGCGGATGGTATATTTTTCATTTACAAACTTTTTAATAATTTTACTATCTAAAACTTTATGATTGGTATTTCCGAAAAAGAATTAACTTTAACAGATACTTACGATTTCAAACTTGGAATAATTGGCTTTAATTTTTCAGACTTGTATGATGCAGAAAAACTCAAAGAGTTAGCCGAAAAATTTTACGAACAGTTAAAAGATGCGAATCCGCTTCTGCACAAAGATTTAACCGAATACATTTCAAAGCGTGGCGAAGGCTACGAACCGCGCACGGAATCGCAGATTTTGACCGATTCCGCGCCATATTTGTCGGAATTTATCGCGCGGTTGTTCAACATCGAGCGCGAGCGCGGGGAATTGATGCGCGACGTTCTCGAACAAGACCCGGTTTGGAAATACAAATTTTTTGTCCAGCGCCGAGCCATCAAGAAATTTCCGGCGGAAAAAATTGCCGATTTTAACGAGAATGAATTGACCTTTGCCTTAAAGGAATTGGTCAATACGGCTTTCAGCGAAGTTTTGATTTTCGATGACGAACTCGCCACTGCCGCGCTGACGGTTAAAATTCTGGAGCTCGAAGAGATTTTAACGAAAAATCTCGATATGACCGTTTCGGCTGAGGACACGCTCAAAAAAATCAATACGGCTTACGATAAATTAAAAGACAAAACTTTCGGCACAGTCTTTTCGCGTTTTGCCGCTGAAATCGAAGAAACCGGCGAAAAGCTGCAAGTCGCCGCCATCGCGCGGCTTTTGGAAGCGTGGTCAGCCATCGCGTTTTTCAAAGGCGAGAAAAAATGGCACAGCTTTAAAGTTCCGCACGCGCTCGATTATCAAAATCTCGTTCACATCAACAGACCGAGCAAAAAGGTTCAGGAAATTATTCGCGGCGCGGAAGAAGAACTTCGTCGGCGCGACGGCTTTAAATTGACCGACGACCGCGGCACGATGCGCGATTCGCTTTACGAAGTTCATTACTGTTTGATTTGCCACGAGCGTGATAAAGATTCCTGCTCGAAAGGCTTGCACGATAAAGACCGGATTGCGAAAAGAAATCCGCTCGGAATTGCGACCGAAGGCTGTCCGCTCGACGAAAAAATCTCGGAGATGCACCTGATGAAGCGCGAAGGCGATTCGATTGCGTCTTTGGCTTTGGTAACAATTGACAATCCGATGTGTGCGGGAACAGGACACCGCATTTGCAACGATTGTATGAAAGGCTGTATTTTTCAGAAACAAGAGCCGGTCAACATTCCATTAGCGGAAACTCACACTTTAACGGATGTTCTGAAGCTGCCGTATGGTTTCGAGATTTATTCGCTCCTGACGCGCTGGAATCCGCTCGATGCCAAACATCCTTATCCGCTGCCGTATAACGGAAAAAATGTTCTGGTTGTCGGAATGGGTCCGGCTGGCTACACGCTGGCGCATTATCTTTTGAACGAAGGATTCGGCGTTATCGGCGTTGACGGCTTGAAAATCGAGCCGCTGCCGGACGAATGGACGGGAAACGGCGGAAAGATTTGTCCGAAACCGATTAAAAATATAGAAGAAATCACCGACGAACTCGATGAAAGAATTTTATCGGGCTTCGGCGGCGTTTCCGAATACGGAATCACGGTTCGCTGGGACAAAAACTTTCTGACGATGCTGCAGCTGCTGCTCGCTCGCCGCAAGCGTTTTCGCGTTTACGGCGGCGTGCGTTTCGGCGGAACTCTGACGATTGAAGACGCCTGGGAATACGGCTTCGATCATATTGCGATTGCGACCGGCGCGGGACGACCGACAATCGTGCCGATGAAAAACAATCTGATTCGCGGCATTCGCCAGGCATCGGATTTTCTGATGGCTTTGCAATTGACGGGCGCGTTCAAAAAAGAAACGCTCTCGAATTTGCAGGTTCGCCTTCCGGCAATCGTCATCGGCGGCGGTTTGACGGGAATTGATACTTCGACCGAGCTTTTCGCTTATTATCCCGTGCAGGTCGAAAAAATATTGGAAAAATACGAGCAGATCGCGCGGGAATTCGGTGAAGAATTTGTCTGGTCGCAATTTGACGAGGAAGAAACAGCGGTTTTAAAAGAATTTCTCGAACACGGGCTGGCAGTTCGCGCCGAGCGTGAACGCGCCGAAGAAGCGGGCGAAAAACCGAATTTTATACCGCTTGTCAGAAAATGGGGCGGCGTTTCGCTCGTTTACCGCAAGCGTTTGCAGGATTCGCCCGCGTATCGCTTAAATCACGAGGAAGTTCAAAAGGCTCTGGAAGAAGGCATTAATATCATCGAGCTGATGTCGCCGACCGAAGCCGTGCCGGACGAATACGGCGCGATAAAAGCCTTGATTTTTGAAAGGCAAAGCTACGACGCCGAAACCGGAAAATTCGGAAGAACCGGCGAATTTCAGGAGTTTCCCGCGCGAACGGTTTGCGTCGCCGCCGGAACTTCGCCCAACGTAATTTACGAAAAGGAAAAACCCGGCACGTTCAAGCTCGACGAATGGCGGCAGTTTTTCCAGCCCTTCAAAGCTGAGAAAAACGGCGACGACAGTTTCCATCTGGTCGAAGCCGCCAAAGGCGAAGAAGCGTTTTTCACATCATATGAACAGGATGGAAAATTCATCACCTACTACGGCGACAATCATCCGAAATACGCCGGAAATGTCGTCAAAGCGATGGCTTCGGCGAAAAACGGTTTTCCGCACGTCGTCAATCTTTTTGCCGATGAACTCGCCGAAAGAGGAGACCTCCCGCAAAGGGAAAAAGACGCGATTTTCGACAAATTGGAAGCGACTTTGGACGAGCAGATTCGCGCTTTTGTCGTGCGTGTCGAGCGTCTCACGCCGACGATTGTTGATGTCATCGTCAAAGCGCCGCTGCAAGCGAGGAAATTCGAGCCGGGACAATTTTACCGCCTGCAAAATTTTGAAGCTTCCTCGCCGGTCGTCGACGGCAAACGCTTGATGATGGAAGGTCTTGCTTTGACCGGCGCTTGGGTTGATGAGGAAAAAGGCTTGCTTTCGATGATTGTTCTGGAAATGGGAACGTCTTCGCGGCTCGTCTCGCTTCTAAAAGAAGGCGAGGAAGTTCTCGTTATGGGACCGACCGGAACGCCGACGGAAATACCGACAAACGAAAACGTTCTGCTCGCCGGCGGCGGTCTCGGAAACGCGGTTTTGTTCTCGATTGCCAAAGCCTTAAAGGAAAACAACAACAATGTTCTGTATTTTGCCGGCTATAAAAACGGCGCGGATTTGTTCAAACGCGAGGAAATCGAAAACGCTACCGATCAGGTTGTCTGGACAAGCGATTTCGGCGATGAAATCCAACCGCAGCGCCCGCAGGACGCGCATTTTCGCGGCAATATCGTGCAGGCGATGACCGCTTATGCCGAAGGAAAGCTCGGCGACAAAAAGGTTGATTTAAAGGACATTGACCGTATCATCGCCATCGGCTCCGACAGAATGATGAACGCCGTTAAGGAAGCGCGTTATAATGTTTTGCAGCCCTTTTTGAAACAGCAGCACACTGCAATCGGTTCGATCAACAGTCCGATGCAATGTATGTTAAAAGAAGTCTGCGCCCAATGTTTGCAGCGTCACGTCAATCCGCATACGGGCGAGGAAGTTTTTGTTTTCTCGTGCTTTAATCAGGATCAGAATCTCGATTTTGTGGATTTTAAGAATTTAAATGACCGTCTGCGGGCTAATTCGATCCAGGAGAAATTGTCGAATATGCTTTTGAATAAAATTTTCAAGGAAACGGAGTTAAAAGGATTATGAATGAAAAAGCCATTGAGAAATTATTAAATCCGCCGCCGAACGGCAAGATTGCGGCGGCGAAAGAATTTGGCATTGATTTAACTTTGCTGGCGCGGAAGCTGAGATTAACTCCCGAGGAGCGTTTAGAGGAATTGCAGCAGGCTATGGAGAGTTTTGAGGAGTTGAGGCGAGAAGCGGAAAAATCAAGACAAAATGATAAAACTAAGGTCGGCAATAGAAGCGCTCGCCCGGCACAAAGTTAAATTTGTTATTGTCGGCGGCGTAGCGATAAATTTGCATTCTTCAGCGTATGTAACGTATGACCTTGATTTTTGTTACTCGCGCGAGCGTGAAAATTTAAAGCGAATTGTCGAAGCTCTCGCCCATTTCAAACCGCGACTGCGAGACTTTTCCGAAAATTTGCCGTTTATCTGGGATGAGCAAACCTTAAAGAGCGGCACTAATTTCACTTTTCAAACGAACATCGGTGATATTGATATGTTGGGCGAAGTTACCGGCGTCGGCGCGTTTGAAGATGTTTTAGCACAATCGAAAGTAATGAATTTATTCGGTTTTGAGATAAATGTCCTATCAATTGAAGGTCTAATAAAGGCGAAAAAAGCAGCGGGGCGAACGAAAGATTTACTTGTTTTACCTGAACTCGAAGCTCTACAAGAGGCTCTAAAGAGAGAAGAGTAAAAACATTTTCACAAACGAAAGTTTTCTTAAGATTTACGCGCGGAAATCGTTCTATAGTAAAATCGCCTGGATTTTTGAATTCAACAACAAAAGTTTGACAAGCGGTTTTAACTGTCTAATAATTTCAGCAATAAATCCGCAAACAAGGAAACAATCTATATGGCGACCAATACAACAATCTGTCCGAACTGTTCCACGCAAAATCCGGGTTTTGCCCCGACTTGTCAAAGATGCGGCGCGACGCTGTTTCACAGCCCGATGCAGCCAGCCTATCAAAATCAGCCGGTTCAGCAGCAGATACCCGGCGCGGATAAAAAAATTGTCGCCGGAATCTGCGGAATTCTTCTTGGCGGATTCGGCGTTCATAAATTTATTCTGGGCTACACCAACGAAGGCATAATTATGCTTGTCACGTGGCTCGTCGGTTTTGTCCTTTTGTGCGGCATTCCTTCGATGATTATCTCCGTTATCGGCATTATCGAGGGAATTATGTATCTTACGAAATCGGACGAGGAATTTGTCATGACTTACGTCCGAAACAAAAAGCCCTGGTTTTAATTCCTTCCATATCTAAATAAAGTGTTTACAGGAATAATTGAAGAACTCGGAGAAATTTCCGCGCTGGAAAAACACGCCGACGGCGCTCGGATAAAAATTTCCACCAAGATTATTACCCAAAATTCCCAAGAAGGCGATTCGATTGCTGTCAACGGCGTTTGCCTGACGGCTTTGAATATTAAGAGCGACGAGTTTTCGGCTGATATTTCGGGCGAAACTCTGCGCCGTTCGACTTTGGGAAATTTGAGCGCCGGCTCAAAGGTAAATTTGGAACGAGCCGTCACGCCGCAGACGAGATTGGGCGGGCATATCGTGCAAGGTCACGTTGACGCTCGCGGAAAATTCCTGAGCGCTGAAAAACACGGCGATTTTTGGACGGTTCGGATTTCTTTTCCCGAAGAGATCGGAAAATATCTGGTTTACAAAGGCTCGATTGCGGTGGAAGGAATCAGTCTGACGATTGCCGATTTAGGGGAAGATTATTTCGATATTGCCGTTATTCCGAAAACTTGGGAATTGACGAATCTTTCGACTTTGAAAATCGGCGACGCGGTTAATTTGGAAGCCGACATTATCGCCAAATACGTCGAGCGAATCTTGCTTTACGGAAAGCGGGAGAAGAGTGAAGGTGTGACGATGGAGAAACTAGAGAATCTGGGTTTTTTATAAACGGCGAATCTTTTTTATTCCTCGCTGCGTAACAATCCTGCAAGATTTATGATCGAAATTCTCCAAGCCGAAACAGCCGAAGAAATTGAAGCAGCGCGGATACTTTTTCGTGAATACGAAGCGTGGCTCGGTCTTGATTTGTGTTTCCAAGGTTTTGAGGAAGAACTCGCCGGTCTGCCCGGAAAATATGCGAAGCCCGAGGGAAGATTGCTTCTTGCTTTGGCGGATAAAAAAGCGGCTGGCTGCATCGGTTTTCGGAAAATTGAGGAAGGCGTTTGCGAGATGAAGCGGCTTTTTGTTCGACCGGAATTTCGCAGTTTGGGATTGGGGAAAAAGCTGATCGAGAAATTGATCGAAGAAGCGAAAATCGCCGGTTACGAGCGAATGCGGCTTGATACTTATCCGCCGAAAATGGGGAACGCCGTGCAGCTTTACGAATCGAAAGGCTTTCGGGAAATCCCGCCGTATTATCATAATCCTTACGGCGAAACGCTTTTTATGGAACTGGTTTTTTGAAAAAAAAGCCCGACTGCCGAGGAGGTCAAGCAGTCAGGCTTTATTAGTCCAAATAAATGCTTCCTTTACTAAAACTGCAAATTTCGGAAGCATTTTTTGGATGCAGCAACTTTCATTTGCGGTTGTCCCGGCAAATGAAAGTTAGCGGGCAACGGTAGGTATATCGCCCGTTAAACCGAATTGTCTAAAATCAAACGTCCCGTCCGCGCTTCGCCAGATATACCAAACGCCGCTTGACGGGCGGAAAACCGCGATGTCGGTGCGGTTGTCGCCGTCGTAATTTCCGGCAACCGGAATGTCTTCGCCGATGCCAAATTGCCGGATGTCGTAAGTTCCGTCAACGCTCCTGAAGATATACCAAACGCCGGTCGAAGGTCGGAAAACGGAGATGTCGTTTTTACCGTCGCCGTCGAAATCGCCGACAATCGGCTTATCGCCGTCCTGTCCGAATTTGACGATGCCAACGCCTGCGTCCGAACTTCTGATCCAATACCACACTCCGGTTGAGGGACGAAAAACCGCAATATCGGCACGCCCATCGCCGTCCAAATCCGTCGCCATCGGAATGTCTTCGCCGATTCCGAATTGAATAATCGTAAAGCCCGTGTTGTTGCTTTTCTGGACATACCAAACGCCGGTTGAGGGACGGAAAACGGCGAGATCACTGCGACCGTCGCCGTCAAAATCGCCGCGAACGGGAACATCCGTTGCCAAGCCGAATTGCAAAGAGGTTTTGCCGCCGTCGGAACTACGGTCAATCTCCCAGATTCCTTTGTCGTTGTCGTCCCGAAAAATTGCCCGGTCGGTTTTGCCGTCGCCGTCGTAGTCGGCGGAAACGGGAATATCGGCGGCGCTGCCGAAGGTTTGCGCGGCAAATCCCTCGCTGTTCATCGCATACCAAGTGCCGTTCGACGGGCGAAAGACAGCGAAATCATTGCTTCCGTCGCCGTCGAAATCGCCGCTGTTTGAATGTGACAGCAATCGCCCACGAATCTCGCCGTTAGGATGATTCGCGCTGGTAACGACGGCAAGCCATAAGCCGGTGCGAAGCTGTTGTACTTGAGCGGGCGTGACGGAAATCGTGACGGGTTGAAACTCGCCGTTTGTTCTTCCGGTCGAGCCGAAACTGTGAATAAGCGTGCTTGCGCCGACCGTAGTTTCGATTCTCGCGCCCGTCTGTGCGCTCGAAAGATTGTGAAATTCACCCGTGATGGTCGCCTGCGTTTCCGTAGAATTTAAGAAAACCTTGAATTCGCCGTTGGCATTGGTCGAAACCGGAGGATCAACCTGGTTTCCGGTCGGGTGAGTTTCAAAATACCTGCCCAGTGAAGGACTTGGGCTGGGCGAAGGTGAAGAATTCGGCGAAGCGGTCGGGTTAGGGCTTGGCGTCGGGCTTGCGCCGCCGAAACCGTTGAAAGTTCCTGAAAGAATTACCGCGCCGCCGTTTTGCACTCTGATTGTCGAGCCGATAATTACACTCGGAACATTTTCCCCGCGATCCGTGCGAAGCCTTAATCTGCCTTCGCCGCCGGTTTCGAGAATAATCTGCCCGACCTGATTGTTATTTACAATAACCGCGAGCGCCGTTCCGATTGGCAGATTGACCTGGTTGACGCGCGCCTCCAACTCGCGTCGGCTGCTGTGAATTTCAAACTGCGCGTATCCGTTCGGCAAAACGCCGTTGATAGTTCCACCGGAAAGACCGGCGAATAAATCGCCTCCCGCGCCCGGCGACGGTGACGCGCTCGGACTCGGCGAAGCGGTCGGGCTGGCTGTCGGCGAAGCGCTTGGACTGGCAGTTGGAGAACCGCTTGGCGAAGGAGTTGCCGCGACCGTGCCGAATGTGCCGGAGAGGATAACATTAGCGCCCTGCCGAATTTGTATCGGATTTCCGACGTTTATTACCGGCACGCTTTGCCCGTCGTTTGTTTCGATATTGAAAAATCCGATGCCGAGGCTGTTTATGCTCATCTGCCCGACAAAAGCATTATTAACGAAAATATCGAGCCGCGTTCCCGCAGGCAGATTCACCGAGGAGACCTGAATTTCCAGTCGTCGTCTGTTCTTATCATCTACGCGATATTCGCTAATTCCGGCAGGCGTTACGCCGTTAATCGGCGCGCCTGCGAGCGAGGCTTTTATGCGCGTGTCGTCTGACGCCTCGGCTTGGATTTTATCGTTGAGGATAAACGGGAGCAGCGCCCATAAAGCCGTCAGACACAGCACCGAGCCGATTCTTAATAAATTGCGATTTTTAGCCGTCTGTTTCATTTTCTGATACCTTCCTTTTGATTTCGTTTCTCTTTCGACTTGTATGAAAGCCTTGAATTTCGGCTTTTCTGTTTCACAGTGCGGAAGGCGAGAGGAAAAAGACGCGCTTAGTAGAAATTTTTCAATGTTGATTGTGGGAAAAATATAAAAGTTTCAAATAAAAAAAGCCAACCGTTTCCGATTGGCTTAAAAATTAAAAAGTTCAAATTTTTATTCCCGACACGCGCCGGAATTTTCGCCGCAAGCCTGATTGTTGGTTACGGCGCACAGCGCGTCAACTCTGGACGTTTTGAAAATATAATTTCTCGGCGGACGCGGCTGTTCGCAATCCCATTCGATGCCGGTATCGTCTATCCGGTCAGCCAACTGCTCCGGCGACAAATCAGGATTTTTCGCTTTAACCAAAGCTGCAATTCCCGCCGCAATCGGCGCCGCCATCGAAGTCCCGGACCAAATTCCGTAACGATCTCCGGGAAGGGAACTGACTATCTCTTCGCCCGGCGCGACCGCTCGGACCCATCGCTCGCTGCCTCTATCGCCGCTCGCCATCGTGGAAAAGGGGGCTAATTTTTCATAGCGCGTGCTCGCGCCGACGCCCAATAGATTTCCGACGCTTTCTACGCGCTCAGCCGCCGGATAAATCTTGTTGGAATCGCCGCCGTTTCCAGCCGCCGCGACAAAGGCAAGAGTTTTTTCTAAAAATTCGGGAAAAACTTGCTCTCCGGGAAGCGTTACGCCGTCGCAGCCGCCCATCAAATCGTGGAGAAACGTATTGCTTTGCGGAAAAGCGTCTTTCGGATAGCCAAAGCTCATATTGATAATATCCGCGCCGTCATCGGTTTGCGGGTTGCGGTCAGGGTCAGCCGCCCAGATTAAGGCGTCTTTGATTCGCCAAAGCTCGCCCTCGCCGTTTTTATCCAACACCCGAATCGGCATAATTTTGGCTTCGGGCGCGACGCGGGCGATAATTCCCGCCACGTGCGTTCCGTGTCCGTAAGCCGAATCCTGCCGCAAAATGCCTTCCTCGCTCGGATCGCTGTCGCCGCCGACAAAATCGTATCCCGGCACGAGCCTTCCCGCGAAAGCCGAATGATTAAGATCAATTCCCGTGTCCAAAACGGCAATTACAACGCCTTTTCCGCGCGAGCCTTGCTCGTGATTGTGAGCTTCGTTAAGCCTGATATTATAAGTGAACCACTGGCGGTTAAAGCCTTTTACGCTGCTGCCGACCGACCATGAGCGACCGACCGACCATGAACGTCCCTGCGTCCAGCTCAAGCCTTCTTTTTCTACAAAAGAAACTTTTCGATTTACTTCTCTTTGAAGAATGCGGGCGTCGCCCTGCATCGCGGCGGTAATTTCCAGAGGCGTTTTCCCGCTCGTGATCCGCATTCGGTAAGTCGGCGGCGTTCCGACCTGACCTAGCGGCGTCGGATTTAAGCCATATTGAGCGGCGACCGCAGGCAAATCGCTTTGATTAAGCAAGTCAATCAAAACCTCGTTCGGAACGCAGTTGCAGTTCTCATTAGTTTGCCCGAAACCGATGCCGACCAGCGCAAAAACGGAAAGCAATACAAAACACGCTTTTAAAAAATAGCTTTTGATAAATTTATTCATTAACCCACCGAAATTATAAAACTTACCTGCCGATTGCACAGTGCGGCGCATTTTACTAAAAAGACATCTATACGCAAAAAATTTGATTTGTGTAAATTCTTTTCTATTTGCCGATCAAAGCAAACGGCGACCAAAAATAGGGATGAACTTCGCGCCGGATAAAATTTCTCTGTGCTCCGGCTAAAGATGCCGAAATGCTTGAGCCTCGTTGCAAATTTTTATAAAAATCTTTCATTAATTGAGCCGTTGCCTCATCGCTCACCGTCCAGAGGCTCAAAACGAGCGAGCTTGCGCCCGCCGAAAGAAAGCCGCGCGCCAAGCCTAAAATCTCGTCGCCCGCGAAAATTTTATTCAAACCTGTCTCGCACGCGCTCAAAGTTACCAGACCGGCGTTCAATTTCTGCGAGCAAATATCGCGCACCGTAATCCAGCCGTCGGCTAAATGCAGGCTCGAAAATAAAGGATTTTCCGGTCGAAACTGCCCGTGACAGGCGAGGTGCAAAATATCGAACTTCGCCGCGTTTTTTATAAAAGACGCAAAATTCGCTTTATCGCCGACAAAGCTTTTCTTCTTTGGAAAAATTTCTGAAAGAGTTTCGATTTCCTGATTGACCAGAGGAATCTTTTCGTCGGCAAATCCAATCAGCAAAGCATTTCTCAATTCTTTCGATTTTTTCACTGTCAAGAAATTCCACACGCTCGCACT
>DATHTS010000811.1:0-3180 GCA_035462935.1 Pyrinomonadaceae bacterium | reverse complement strand
AAACTGCCTACTGCCGCTGCCAACTGCCTACCGAACTGAGGGAGAAGCGACAGCTTCGCTAGAACCTAGGAGGAAAAATGAAAAGAGGTAAAAAATACCAGGCGGCGATGGAAAAGATCGAGCCGCAGAAGAAATACGGTTTAAATGAAGCGATTACAAAAGTAAAAGAAATCGCTTTTGCAAATTTTGACGAAACTGTTGAATTGACAATGTGGCTCGGCGTTGATCCGCGTAAAGCCGATCAAATGGTGCGCGGAACGATTGTTCTGCCGAACGGTTTGGGCGGAAAGTCCAAGCGCATCGTTGTTATCACGCAGGGCGATAAAATTAAGGAAGCCGAAGAAGCCGGCGCGGATTTTGTCGGCGGCGAAGATTTAGTTGATAAAATCAAAGGCGGCTGGCTCGATTTTGACGCCGTGATCGCCACGCCCGATATGATGGGCAAAGTCGGGCAGCTCGGAAAAGTTCTCGGTCCTCGCGGTCTGATGCCGAATCCGAAAACCGGAACGGTAACGATGGACGTAAAAAACGCCATCGAAGAAACAAAAGCTGGTAAAGTCGAATATCGTGTTGATAAAACGGGCGTGATTCACGCTCCGGTCGGCAAGGTTTCGTTTGATGAAGAAAAGCTTCTTCAAAATACGAGAGTCTTAATTAATGCGGTCGTTAAAGCCAAACCGGCGACGGCGAAAGGTCGTTACGTTAAAAAAGTTAATTTGGCGGCAACAATGAGCCCGGGCGTTTTGCTCGACGAAACAAGTTTTATATAAAGTGAGGTGCGAAGAAAGATAGTATGAAGTCAAAACAAGAAAAACAAAGGGATTTGAACGCCCTCACCGAACAGTTAAACGATGCGAAATCGGCGATGGTTGTCGGATTTAACAAGGTAACTGTTGCCAAAGACCAGGAATTTCGTAATCAACTGCGCGACGCGGGGGCAAAATATCAGGTTGTTAAAAATACGATTGCGCGGCGCGCCGTGAAGGAAACTCCTTATCAGGATTTGGAAGAAAATTTCCTCGGTATGTCGGCAATCGCCTGGACGAATGAAGACCCGGTTGTTTTATCGAAAGCGGTTTCCAAATTTATCAAGGATAATGCGGAAATTTACTCTTTCAAAACCGGAATGGTCGAGGGGAAAGTAGTTGATTTTACGCAGGTTCAGTCAATCGCCAACCTGCCGTCGAAAGAAGAGCTTATCGCTAAAGTGTTGTTCCTGCTCAATGCTCCGGCACAGCGCATTGCGACGGTTATTAGCGCCGTTCCGCGTAATTTGGCGATTGTAATTAAGCAAATTGGCGACGCTAAACCGGCGCAGGCTGAACAGCCGAAAGCCGAAACAAGCGAAGCTGCGCCGCAGGAAGAAACTGCGGAAGCGACAGAACCGGCTGCCGAAGCATCGGCAACGCCTGAAGAAACAGCGCAAGCAGCCGAAACGGAAGCGCCGAAGGAAGAAACCGGACAAACAACCGAGCAAAGCACCGAAACGGTGGAAACACCGGAAGCGGCGCAAACAACCGAACCGGAAGCCGAACAAGAAACTGTGCAGGAAACTGCCCCGGCTGAAGCAGAGGAAAAGTCAGAATAGAAAAAGTTTTCTAGCCGTACTCAAGGAAAAATGAGCGAAGCGATAAGTCAGGTCGCTTTTCGGCTCGGATGGTTTAATCGAAGGAGATGCACCCCAAGAAAAATCATCCCGTTGGGTTCTCGCGGCTGACATAAACAAAGTTGTCAGTGGTCAGTTGTTCGTTGTCAGTTGAAAAAACGACGAACAACCAACTACGAACAACTATCAATAAAAACAAGAACCCTATTGGAGGATAAATAAAAAAAGTTATGGCAATTACACAAGAAGAAGTCGTTGATTATTTAAAAGGTATGACGCTTTTGGAAGCGTCGGAATTGGTTAAAACTCTGGAAGATACTTTCGGTGTTTCAGCCGCAGCCGCAGCCGCGCCTGCGATGGCTGCCGCTCCCGCCGCGGGCGGAGACGGCGCTGCCGCCGCTGAGGAAAAAGATACTTTTGATGTGGTTTTGACCGCCGCGGGCGGACAGAAAATCAACGTCATCAAGGTCGTCCGCGAAGTTGTTTCCGGTCTCGGCTTGAAAGAAGCCAAAGATTTGGTTGACAACGCGCCGAAGGCTATTAAAGAGGGCGTTTCAAAAGACGAAGCCGAAGAAATCAGAAAGAAATTAGCTGATGCCGGAGCGACGGTTGAAGTTAAGTAATTAACTTGTTAAACTAAGAGGCAAGCGTGTGATTTATTATAAGTTTTGACGCGCTTGCCGTCTTTATCAGGTTGGAAGCTTGGCTTAAGCAGCCGGGTTTCCTGGGTTAAAATTAGGTTTTCTCGCGTTTAAGTTGGAGAATTGGTGTCCTTTTCGGCACTCTCTAAAAATTGGTTTTACGCTGGAACTGCTTGAAATAAGCGGTCAGGGCATACTTTGCCTCTGACCGCATTTGCCGTCTTTATTGAAAAGAAATCGGGATGATTTTTAGCTAAAGGCATCTTATCAATTAAAGGCGGATAAATCAACAGGTATTTTCTCCGAGATTTGAATTTTTAAATTATTATGATTGACAATCCGCTTCAAAACAACCAAAACGGGCTTGGTCGCCGCATCAGCAGCGCGCCTGAGCGCGTGGACTTTTCAAAAATTATTACATCCGCCCAAATTCCGAATTTAATCGAGGTACAGCGCGAATCTTACAACCGCTTTTTGCAGATGGATTTGATTCCCGAAGAGCGGCGAAATATCGGGCTGCAATCGGTTTTCCAATCGGTCTTTCCGGTTTCGGACTTCCGCGAAACGGCAACGCTCGAATATGTCGAATATCAAATCGGCAACTGGCAGTGCAAATGTGGGAATCTGGAAGGACTCGAACATCTCCGCGCCAATTGTAAGGAATGCGGCGCGAAGATTAAAGTTGACCCGTTCAGCACGGCTGAAGTTCTCTGCAATAACTGCGGCACTTTTAATCTCGTGCGCCCGAAACTCTGCCCGAACTGCGGCGAGCCGGTCGGTCTCAAACACAAACACGACCAGCAGGAATGTCAGGAACGCGGTGTTTCCTACAGCGTTCCGCTGAAGGTGAAAATTCGCCTGACCGTTTACGACAAGGATGCGGAAACGGGTGTGTCAACCATCCGCGACATCAAGGAAGAAGACGTTTTCTTC
>DATHTS010000810.1:0-6092 GCA_035462935.1 Pyrinomonadaceae bacterium | reverse complement strand
CATAAACGGATTATCGTGATGGTTTCAAGAAGCTTCGACGGCGAATATATTGCCCGCACCGCGCAACGATTAGGTTTCGGCGTCGTTCGCGGTTCTTCGACACGCGGCGGATCGTCGGCGCTCGCGGAAATGGTCGAGTTGATGCGCGAAGGACTTTCGATGACTTTTACCGTTGACGGTCCGAATGGACCGCGCTACAAGGCAAAGCGGGGAGCGATTACGCTGGCGAAAAAAACCGGCGTTCCGGTTGTGCCGATGATAATCGAAGCGAAAAATTTCTGGACAATCGGCAGTTGGGACAAACTCAGAATTCCCAAACCTTTCACCCCCGCCAAAGTTTTTCTCGCTGCGCCGATTTTCGTTTCCGCCGAATCCGATGAAAACGAATTGGAAAATAAACGCGCCGAATTGCAGGCAAAACTTGACGAACTGGTTAAAATTGCGGAACAATGGCGGGAAAGTATTAAATAGCAGAATAATTTCCGGCGATTCGCAGCGGTTTGAAAATTTCGGTTTCGGAGGAGAAAAACACCAATGTTTGATTCGATTATAGATGAAGCTAACCAACGTTTCGATTTAAATGGCAAGGCAGACACGCTTCTTTCCGCGCTGCTGGCTTTGATAACCGACAAAACGCGCGGCGGCTTTCCCGGTTTCCTGGCACGATTTGATGATGCGGGTTTAAGCGGCGTCACCGACTCGTGGCTCGCTTCGGGCGCAAGCACGCCGATTTCATACGAGCAGACGGAATCGGCTCTGGGCGAAGATTTACTCAAAGACCTTTCCGCGCGAAGCGGGCTGGAATATACAAAAACAGTTTCGGCGACCGCTTATATGCTGCCGCATGTGGTTGACAGCTTAACGCCCGAAGGCGTTGTGCCGGAAGAAGGAGATTTGCTTTCGAGAGTCGGGACGTATTCGACTACTGATGACGGCGGCGAAGGATTTACAACTCCGACCGCGCCGGTTGATCGAATCGGCACAGCCGCGACGGACGTTGTTGATGCCGACAAGGCATCTTTCGCTAAAAGCGTGGAAGTTCTTGATGACGCCGGAGCGGTCGGAACGCGGGTTGATACGCGGGTCGAGCCGGTCGGTCAGCCGGGCGCGGATAATCAATCCATCTTAAATTGGCTTTTGCCGCTGCTGCTCTTGGGTTTGCTTTTGATTCTGGGCTATTGGTTTTGCAGCTCCGTTCCCGAACCGAGCGCGGTTAATGCGAATACGGCGGCTAATACAAATACAGTTAATCAGTAATAAAAAGCCAACTCTTTTTTACTTCGGCGGCATCTTTAAACTGGAGTAAATTACAGAAGATTCTTCCAAAGGGGTTTTATAAATGAAAAAGAAATTTCTAGCTTTGGCGGCTTTGGCGGTGCTTTTAATGAGCATCGTCGGATTCGCTTTGACCGACACAAAAAATACGGCGAAGAGCAGCAATGCGCTCGTCCCGCTTCTTCCGGCTTCGGATATTGTCATAACTTTGGACGCGCAGCGTTTGCACAGTCAGGCTCTACCGCAGATTTTTTCGGCAAATCCGGCGGAACTGGAAAAGATAAACGCCAAGATTGACGAGGTAAAAGCGAAAACCGGCTTGGATGTGCGACAATTTCAGCAAGTCGCTGTCGGCATTTCCAACAAGCAGGTTACGGCAAAAGATGTTGAATTCGAGCCGTTTATTTTAGCGCGCGGAGGTTTTAATACAGGCGCGTTGGTCGCTGTTGTGAAACTGGCTTCCGAGGGTAAATACCGCGAGGAAAAAATCGGCAGACGGACAGTTTATATTTTTACCGCGAAGGAAATTGTCGAGAAAAACAAGCCGCAGCAAACAAATTCGATTTTCGGCAAATTAATTGATAAGGCTTTGAATGGTTTGAGCGGCGAAATCGGTCTGACGGCATATGACGCGAATACGCTGGCAATCGGCACTCTGCCGCGCGTGCGCGAGGCTTTTGAAAAGAAAACGCGCCTCGGCAGCGATGTTCTCGGCTTAGTCAACCGCAATCCGAACGCGATGGTTACATTCGGCGGAAAGCTGCCGAACGGATTGGCGGATTTGATAAATCTGGGTAACGATGAGCTGGGAAAAAACCTGAATTCCATCCGACAGGTTTCCGGCGCTTTGGACGTTGCAGGCGGAAACGCGGTTCTTTCGGTAATGGCGAAAACTCAGCAGGAAGCGCAGGCGCAGACTCTGCACGAAACTTTGCAGGGCTTGCAAATGGTCGGGAAAGCTATCTTGGGCGGAATGAAAGGCGAGGACAAAAAGGTTTACGCGCGAATGGCGGAAAGAGCTGAGATTTCGCGCAGCGGAACGGAAATTTTATTGAATCTGCAAGTTCCGCAAAGCGAGATTGACGTTTTGATCGGCAGGAAGTAATGATTTCGTTTATTTTCTCCTCTTCATTTTTGGCTGTTAGATTTGCTAACAGCCTTTTTTTTCAAAGGAATTGTTTGTTTATAATTTTTCCGTAAAATTGTCTGTAATGAAAAGAAAAAATATAAAATTGACCGCATTTTTGAGTCTGGCAGTCGCTTGTTTCGGATTCGGCTTCAACTCTCCGGCTTTCACGCAGGAAACCAGCCGTCAGAGAGTTGCCGCGCCGACTCCGACCGTAACGCCGACGCCGCAAGTCAATCCGGCAGTTGTTCCGACTCCAGTTCCGACGCCTTTTACGACCTCTGTTTCAAAACGAACTTTGAGCGATTTGCAGGCGCAGATTCGCCTTGTTCTTTCGCGCCCGGAACTTCGACGCGGGCATATCGGCGTGAAAATCGTTTCGCTCGATACAAACAAAACCGTTTTTGAGGAAAACGCCGAAAAATATTTTATGCCCGCCTCGAATATGAAAAGCTACACAATCGCGGCGGCTCTGGAAAAGCTCTCGCCGAATTTCCGGTTTGTAACGAGCGTTTACGCGCCCGCGCCGCCCGATGAAACCGGCACGATTCGCGGCGATTTGACCATTTACGGGCGCGGCGATATTTCGATTTCGACGAGCTTTAACAACGGAGATTATCACAAAGGTATTGATTCGCTTACCGATAAGATCGTGCAGGCGGGCGTAAAACGCATTGAGGGAAATCTGGTCGGCGATGAAAGCTATTTTTCGGGCAATCCGATTCCGCTAAGCTGGGAATGGGACGATTTGCAATGGTATTACGGCGCGGAAGTTTCGGCGCTGCCGCTCAACGACAACGCGCTCGATTTAAGCGTAAAGCCAAGCTCGACCGTCGGCGCGTTGTGTATCGCGCAGGCTTTGCCTTTCAATCCGGTAATGCGAATCGTAAATCGCTGCGTAACTTCTGCGGGAAATGTGAAACGCGATTTGCGAATAGTCAAAAAGCTCGACCAGAATATTTTGGAAATTACCGGCACAATGCCCCTCGGCGACAGAGGTTTTAGCGGCTATGTTACCGTTTCGCGCCCGGCAAATTTGTTTCTCGCGCTGCTTCGTCAAAATTTGCAGCAAAGGGGAATTGTTATTACGGGGCAAAATCGCCTGATTGATGCAAGCGAAAAAATCAACATTCCTTCCGTAACGCCTATGGAAATTGCAAAGCTCGAATCCCCGCCGCTCAGCCTCATCGCCGCTAAAACAATGAAACCGAGCCAGAATCTTTATACCGAAACGATTCTTTGGACGCTCGGCGAGCAAATGAAAATGCCTCTACAAAATTCCAATGCTACGGACAAAAATCCTCTGTTTAATTCTAAAGCAACAAGTTCCGAGCGCGGCATTTATGTCGTTCAGGAATTTCTAAGACAAATCGGCATCGCGCCCGACAGCGTGATTCAATGGGACGGTTCGGGGCTTTCGCGGCATAATTTGATAACCCCGGCTTCCGCCGTCGAGCTTTACAGCTATATGGCGAAGCAAAGTCCTTTTAAGGATGTCTGGATGGAATCGCTGACTATCGGCGGGATTGACGGAACTCTTAAAAATCGTTTCAAAGGAACTACTGCAAACGGAAATGTGCGCGGCAAAACCGGCACGATTGATCAGGTTTCCGCGCTTTCGGGCTATGTAACGACGGCTTCGGGCGAGCGCCTGGTTTTCTCGATTCTCGTAAACAGCGTAAATCAAACCAATCAGCGCACGGCGACAATAGATGATATTGTGGTTTTGTTGTCAAAGTTTGACGGCAGAATAAATTAGGTGAAAAAGCTGTCTGAATTTATTGAAATCAAAAATTCGCGCTAAATAATCCGATATGACAGGTTTCAAAATAATGCGATAGAAGATTCGCAATAACTGAAAGCTGCTCTAAATTTTTTAAGACTTATGTTTTTATATGTGAGTCTTTTCTTTTCCTTCCGTTTCTGATAAAAATAAACACGCTCCTTTTTGGAATATCTTTCCTGATAATTGTAATTTAACCAAACGAGATGATTTTTTTTGAATCGGAACTCTGCACGAACTTTGCTGAATCAACTTCCGACGAATGGCTCGAAACAAACGGCATCGGCGGTTTTGCGTCGAGCACGATTTCGGGCGCGAACACACGGCGTTATCACGGGCTTTTGATCGCCGCGACAAAACCGCCCCTGGGCAGATTGATTTTGCTTTCCAAATTTGAAGAAACTTTGACGATTGACGGCAAATCTTTCAACCTTTCCGCCAATCAATACCCGGACAGCATTTACCCGGAAGGCTACAAATATCTGAAAAATTTCCGGCTTGAGCCGTTCCCGATTTGGACTTTTGAAGTCGAAGGAATCGAAATCGAAAAATCCGTGTTTATGATTCACGGCGAAAACGCGACGGTTATTCAATATAGAATAAAGAAGGAAGGGGAGAAAGGGGAAAAGGAAGAAAGGGAGAAAAGCGAATCTGGAATTTGGAATCTGGAATCTGGAATAAAATTAGATTTAAAGCCTTTGCTCGCCTTTCGTGATTATCATCACTTGCGGCACGAGGAAGCGGATTTTAACGCAGGTTTCGAGGCTTCGGAAAATCAAGTTTCGATTCAGCCTTACGCGGAAATGCCGGGGCTGTTTTTCAGCCATAATGCCGGAGAAATTGAAAAAACAGGTTACTGGTATCGAGATTTTGTCTATAAAATCGAGCGCGAACGCGGTTTTGATTTTACGGAAGATTTATTTCAGCCTTTTTCGTTAAAGTTTGATTTGAGCGAAACGGCGGTTGTCATTGCTTCGACGGAAAGTCAGGAATTTTCAAAAGCTGCGAAGTTTGAAAAAACGGAAATTAAGCGGCGCGAGAAATTGATTAAAACCGCTGGAGCGAATGACGATTTTACCAAACAGCTTGTTCTGGCGGCTGACCAATTTATCGTCAAGCGCGGCGAAGGAAAAACGGTAATCGCCGGTTATCACTGGTTTTCCGATTGGGGACGCGACACGATGATTGCTCTTCCGGGCTTGACGCTGGCGACAAATCGCGCGGAAATCGCCAAAGATATTCTGCTCGAATTTTCCAATCATATTTCACAGGGAATGATACCGAATCGCTTTCCCGACGCAAGCGAAACTCCTGAATATAATAATGTTGACGGGACGCTTTGGTATTTTGAGGCGGTTCGAGCCTTTGTCGAAAAAACGGAAGATTACGAATTTGTGCGGGAAAATCTGTATGAAAAACTCGTCGAGATAATTTTCTGGCATTTGAAAGGCACGCGCTACAACATTCACGTTGATACGGACGGATTGCTCTGCGCGGGCGAGGCGGGAACGCAGCTAACCTGGATGGATGCGAAAGCGGGCGAAACGGTTTTCACGCCGCGCATTGGAAAACCCGTCGAAATTCAGGCTCTTTGGTATAACGCTTTGTGCGTAATGGCGGATTTCGCGGAAAGGTTTGGCGACAAAGACGGGAAAAACCAATACGCGCAAATGGCGCAAATTGCGAGGCAAAGTTTTAATCGGAGCTTTTGGAATGAAACGGAAGAGTGTTTGTTTGATGTAGTCGAAAACGGGCAGCGAGATTTTAGCGTGAGACCGAATCAGATTTTCGCCGTGAGCCTGAAAAATTCGATGCTCGACCGCGTAAGAGCGCGAAAGGTCGTCGAAAAAGTCGAAGCCGAACTTCTAACTCCTTTCGGCTTGCGCTCGCTTTCACCTAAAAATGAAA
>DATHTS010000809.1:0-3843 GCA_035462935.1 Pyrinomonadaceae bacterium | reverse complement strand
TTTGCGGGCGAGCCGCCCGCGCTCCCGGCGTTTTCTTCATCTTTATACTGTCGCTTTCAGTTTAGCTAAGCCGATTTTTGCCAGCCATTCATCCCAGTCCTTCAGCGCGATTTCCACTTGAATCTTATGCCGCTCGCGTTTATTGCGGTGTTTTTTGCGAAGCTCGACCGGCAAAGGTTCAAGCAAGCCGAAGGTGATATTTACAGGCTGAAAATTCTTTGTCTCGACATTGGAAACATAGCGGCACAAAGCGCCGATTGCCGAAGTTTGCGGCGCGGTTATCAAATCTTCGTTTCGCAAAAGACGCGCTGCATTTAATCCGGTCAGCCAGCCTGTTCCGACGGATTCGATGTAGCCTTCAACGCCCGTAATTTGCCCGGCGAAAAACAGTTTTGGATTTTTTTTCGTCTGCAAAGTTTCAGTCAAAACTTTCGGTGAATTGATAAAAGTATTGCGGTGAATCTGCCCGTATTGCAGAAACTCGGCGTTTTCAAGACCGGGAATAAAGCGAAAAACGCGAGATTGTTCGGGATAGCGCAGGTGATTTTGAAAACCGACCAGACCGAAAGCATCCGCCATCAGATTTTCCTGTCTGAGCTGGACAGCCGCGTAAGGCTCGCGCCCGGTTTTCGGCTCGTATAAACCTTTCGGTTTCATCGGACCGAAACGAAGCGTGTCAACGCCGCGCCGCGCGATTTCTTCAATCGGCAGGCACGATTCAAACCAGTGTGTTTCTTCAAAACGCTTGAGCGGGACCGACTTTGCGTTTATGAGTTCGTTATAAAAAATTTCGTATTGCTCTTTCGTAAAAGGACAATTGATGTAATCGTCGCCGCCTTTGCCGTAACGCGCGGCTTTGAAAGCGACGGACATATCAATCGAATCCGCCGCGACAATCGGCGCAATCGCGTCGTAAAAATAAAGCTGGTCGTCGCCCGTCAGCTTCATTATTTCGTTCGTCAGGGCGTCGGAGGTCAAAGGTCCGGTGGCGATAATGGTGATTTCATCGGGCGGAATTTCCCTGAATTCCTCACGAATGATTTCGATAGCGGGGTGATTTTCGATTCTCTCGGTGATATATTCGGCAAACTTGATTCGGTCAACCGCCAGCGCGGCGCCTGCCGGAACTTGATATTTCATCGCCGCTTCCATTACGAGCGAATTGCCGCGCCTGAGTTCTTCTTTTAAAAGAAACGGCGCAGAACCGAACTCATCCGATTTGAGGGAGTTTGAGCAAACAATTTCCGCAAGTTTATCGGTGCGGTGCGCGGGCGTTTGCTGAACGGGACGCATCTCATAAAGTCTAACTTTCGCGCCGCCCGAAGCCGCCTGCCAAGCCGCTTCGACTCCGGCTAAACCACCGCCGATTACATTTATTTCTTTCATAAGTTTTCCACCGTCAAAGTATAACTTAGAGCTATTCAAGATTGAAACGCCTGTCAGAACCGCCTGCGTGAGCGGGCGGGTTATTTTGCCGAAGGAAACCCGCCCGCTCACGCAGGCGGTTCTGACCAGCCGCTCAAAAATTCCAGACTGCCAAATTCAAAACTCGAAATATTTATCGTATAATCTGACCTTTGATTTTTCATACTGAGAGGAAATTATAAATGGCTGTTAATTTAATTCCGCCGTCCGAGACGGTGATGAAGATTCTTGAAAAAACGGGCGCATACCGGCGCGGGCATTTCGTTTATCCGAACGGCAAGCACGCTTCGCATTATTTTCAGATGCCGCTGGCGTTTCGCTTTTATGACAACGCGAGAGTTTTGGCGGTCGGACTCAGCCGCAAGTTTCGTTTGGAAAAGACGATTTCCAGCCGTTTGCCGAAGGTAGCGATTATCAGTCCGAGTCCGGGCGGTATTCCCGTTGCGTTCGGCGTGCGCGAGGCGCTGACTGCCGAGCAGATTTACTGGACGGAAATCGAAGACCGGAAACGCCGGTTTCGTCAATACATCAAAGAAAGCGATATTCACCCGTGTATTGTAGTTGACGACATCATCCGCACCGGCAGGGCGCTTGAAGAGACGATTGGATTGGTCAAGGACCTGGGAGTCGAAATTGTCGGAATCGGCGCGATTGTCAGATTTGAAGATTCGCCGAAGGAACTTGACGGCATTCCCGTTCAATCGCTGGTCGAATTTGACGTTAATTTTTACGACACGCTTGCTGAATGGGAATCCGGGGAAGGAAACGACGCGGAAGAAGAAGCGGTAAGGTATTAATAATTTTTGACTGAGTTAAAAATCCAGATTGTTTTAACTAAAGCTGGCAGAAAGATTTTAAAAATATCTAATGGCATCATCGGAGTCGGTAAATCTACAGGAAGAAGACATCAGCAAGAGTCAGCTTTGGAAAGTAATCGGCGCGTCGAGCGCGGGGACGGTTATCGAATGGTATGACTTTTATATTTTCGGCAGTTTGGCGACGACGATTTCACCGCTTTTTTACCCGCCGGGAAATGACACTTTCGCTCTGATAGCTTACCTTTCGACCTTCGCCGTCGGTTTTATCGTGCGTCCTTTCGGCGCGTTATTTTTCGGTCGGATAGGTGATCTGGTCGGCAGAAAATACGCCTTTTTGGTGACGCTTCTTTTAATGGGCGGCGCGACTGCGGCGGTCGGATTTTTGCCGACTTACAGCCAAATCGGAATTCTCGCGCCGATTCTGCTGATTTTGATTCGCGTTTTGCAAGGTCTCGCGCTCGGCGGCGAATACGGCGGCGCTGCCGTCTATGTTGCCGAGCACGTGCCGGATAAAAAACGCGGATTTTACACGAGCTTTATTCAAATCACGGCTTCTCTCGGTCTTTTGATTTCACTCGCCGTTATTATCGGTCTGCAAAGTTCGATGAGCGCGGAGGCATTTGCGGCTGACAGCTTTACGGCTGGTTGGCGGATTCCGTTTATCATCTCGATTTTCCTCGTCGGCGTTTCGCTTTACGTTCGCCTCAAAATGAAAGAATCCCCGATTTTCCGGCACATCAAGCAAACCGGAATGGCTTCGGCGCGCCCGCTTTACGACGCTTTCGCCAACCCGGAAAATCGCCGCCGCGTTCTCATCTCGCTTTTCGGGGCGACCGCCGGGCAAGGCGTTGTCTGGTATACGGGACAATTTTACGCCCTGTTTTATATGCAGACGATTTTAAAAATCGAGCGCATTCAAGCGAGTTACATCATTGCCGCCGCAATTCTACTGGCAATTCCCTTGTTCATTTTCTTCGGCTGGCTTTCCGATCAAATAGGACGCAAAAAGATTATGATGGCGGGCTGTCTTTTAGCCGTAATTTTTTATTTTCCGCTTTATAAAGGAATGGTTTATTTTGCCGGAAACGATGTCGCTGCGATTCAGGCAACGCCTGACAAAATAACGGGCGAGCCTAAGCTTCAGCCTGTTTCTCAATTCGGCGACACGACCCGATACGAACCCGTAACATCCGCGCCGAACGTCAATGTTCCGATGATGATTCTGCTCGTTTTTATTCAAGTCCTTTTCGTCACGATGGTTTACGCGCCGATTGCCGCGTATCTGGTCGAAGCATTTCCCGCGAAAGTCCGTTATACGTCAATGTCGCTGCCGTATCACATCGGCAACGGCGTTTTCGGCGGTTTGTTGCCGACAATCGGCTTGGTCGCCTGCGCTTACACCGGCAATATTTACGCGGGTTTGATTTATCCGATTGTCATCGCCTCGATAACCTTCATCATCGGCTCGCTCTACCTGCCCGAAACTTACGGGCATCGAATTTGGGATGAAGTTCGGGAAAGATAAAAAGGTTGGATTTACGAGTCAGAACCGCCTTCGTAAGCGGGCGGGTCAATCACTAACGAAAACCCGCCCGCTTAC
>DATHTS010000808.1:0-2676 GCA_035462935.1 Pyrinomonadaceae bacterium | reverse complement strand
TGTCGGCAGGAACTTCGCGCTTGATGCGAATTGAAACCTTTAGCCGTGGTCGAAGTTTCGTTCATCGTTGGTCTGAGAGGACTTCGCGCTTGATGCGAATTGGAATTTGTTTTTTTTCAATATAAAGGTTTGCTTTGGCGGAGTTTGATAAAATTTTCCGATGTATATTCAATATGCCGACCGGAAGGCTGGCGAGGTAGTCCGATTTTTGTTCGGCAGAGAATTATCGGAAACCGAGTTGGCGAATTTGGTTGGAGCGTTTGACGACTCTTTGATGAGGGTCGAAGCGCGCGGCGAGATTTTATTCGTTCAGATTTTTCATCCCCGGTTAAAGATTCACCACGTATTTATCGCCAAAACGCCGGAAGGCAGGCTTTTTCTGCGGATAGACGAAATAGAGATTCTGCCCGGCGAAAGACGTAAGGCTTTGGGCGCGGCGCTGTTTCAAAGGCAGGTCGAACAGGCGCGAAAGCTAAACGTCACCTATATCGAAGCCGAAACCGACGGGAATTGGAAGACTTTTCATCTCCGTAGCGGTTATTATGTCTGGGCGCGATACGGCTTTAACGCGCTTCTGACGGCGGCTGATAAAATCTCGCTTCCGCCGGAACTGAGATTTATCGAGGAAAGGGGAAAAATACGCGAAACAGCAGATTTAAACGATATTATGCTGCTCGGCGGGCAAAAATGGTGGAAGGAAAACGGCGGCGCTCGCTACACGGTTTTCGATCCGGCGGAAAACAGCAAATCGCGCCGGGTTTTTGAAAAATATATGCTAGAATTGAAGCGGAGAAACCGTCTATGAAGCCGGAAGAATTAAAAAAAGCCGAACAATTTTCAAAGCGCGCCTTTCCCGCCAAACCGAAAAAATCTTCGATGAATCTTTTGGAGTTTGACGAAGAAACCGAGGAAGTCTTAACCGAAGCGTGGAAAGAAACCGCCGGGGAAAATGAAATTCGGCGGGTAAAAAGCGAGCGGATTGAGATTGGTTCTAAATAGTGATTTTTAAATTTTCCGCCGGCAGGAACTTGCGCTCGATGCGAATTGAAACTTACATTTCCGGTGTAAAGTTGAGCGTGGATGCTGTCTGAGAGGACTTCGCGCTTGATGCGAATTGAAACTATAAAGCAGCGTCTTGCGCTTTGCCTGATTTTGTCTGAGAGGACTTCGCGCTCGATGCGAATTGAAACAACCAATTGTCGAGTTTGGTTTGTCCGATGTGATGGTCGGCAGGAACTTCGCGCTCGATGCGAATTGAAACTTAATCTGCTCCACAAACTCGATAAAAATTCTGATGTCTGAGGGGACTTCGCGCTTGATGCGAATTGAAACATTTCATCGCGCAGTATTTGTAAATGTCGTATGTTTTGTCTGAGAGGACTTCGCGCTTGATGCGAATTGAAACATCCGGTCAGCCGCTATGCCGTTTTTCTGATTGTGTCTGAGGGGACTTCGCGCTTGATGCGAATTGAAACTAATACAAATAACTCTTTTATTCATTCGTTTCTCCGTCTGAGAGGACTTCGCGCTTGATGCGAATTGTTTGACAAGATTGCCGTAAATCGTTTTTCTGTAAAAATATTTTAGACTTGTCTTTGCTTCGGCATTGACGAGTCTTTTTTATTGGGGGAAATTATGATTGATACGGTTAAAAATCTGGGGTTGAGCGTTGGAAAGGTGATTTTTGTCGCTTTCATCGCGGTTTGCGCCTTGTTCGTTCTGCTGGCTTCCCTGCGTATCGGTCTGTTTTACCGGATTTTTACGATGGTCGAAGACTGGGTTGCCGTCCGGCTCGGCTTCGATTATTACGTTTCAAATCCGGCGGCGACCGTTTTTACCGCGCTTTTCTTAATGCTTTTGCCGATGCTCGGTTGATATTTTTCTAGGTGAAAAACAGGCTTGGGGAATCGGCGCGAGAAGGAAAAACGGCGGCAGGAAAC
Organism: Pyrinomonadaceae bacterium; assembly: GCA_035462935.1. Taxonomy (GTDB): domain Bacteria; phylum Acidobacteriota; class Blastocatellia; order Pyrinomonadales; family Pyrinomonadaceae; genus DATHTS01. The sequence goes on along the minus strand of DATHTS010000808.1, from coordinate 736 downwards.
CTTCCAAACGCTTGTCAATATCGCCCGACCCCCCATCGAGCGTTTGACACGCCGGAAAAATTGATTATCTTATAAAAACTGTTTTCACTTTTAACCGAAATGAAGCTCCCTGATTTATCCATCCTCCGGCTCGATTTTCGCTTGCGGGCGAAAGCCTCGGTCGCTCTGCCGCCGTTTCTCGGCTCGACTTTGCGCGGCGCTTTCGGCGCAGCCTTAAAACGGGTGATCTGCTTCGTGCCGCACGGCGACTGCGAAAGATGCTGGTTTCGCCAAGCCTGCGCTTATCAATACATTTTCGAGTCGAAAAATCTCGGCAATATTCCCGACGCCGAACTGCACCAATTCCTCAAGGGACAAAAAGAATTTCCGCATCCTTTTGTTTTAATCCCGCCCGCTCCGGTTAAAAAAAGCCGCGCCGGAGATTCCGAAAATCCGCGCCGCCGAAAAAATCTAAATGAAGATTACCAGCCGAATCATTTCTCGGCTGGCGAAGCGCTGGATTTCTCTCTTCTCCTGCTCGGAAAGGCGGCGCGTGATTGGGCGCGCGTTCTGGTCGCAGTCCGCCTGCTGGCGGAAGAGGGCTTGGGCGAAAACCGCGTTCCTTTTACTCTGGAAAAAGCCTTTGCTCACGACGCCGACGGCAGACCTCTGGAGGTTTTCAGCCGAGAAAATCCGCAGGTTTCCGTCTATGGAATCTCGCCCGTCAAGTTAAATCAAATTGTTGATTTGGAAATAG
>DATHTS010000807.1:0-2266 GCA_035462935.1 Pyrinomonadaceae bacterium | reverse complement strand
TCGGGAAAATGTTCGTCGAACACTTTTTGCAGATAAACAAAACCTTTGATTTTTTCGCCTTCCAAAACCTTGACTTTGCCGGAGATTTTAACGGTTTCGTCAGTAACCCGAAACGGCACGGCGTAATTTGATTTCGGCGCGATTTCGATGCGCTCGTTCATAATTTCGCTTTTGTTTTTCGGAGTTGAGGCATTTTCATTGAGATTTGTGTTTGCCGAATTTGCATTCGCGCTGGAAACATTTTCGTTTGAATTTTGATTCGTATAAGTTTTGCGCGTCGGCGATTGAACGGGCGAATTTGGTTTGTTGACGTTTTGCGAATTTTTCGATGCGTTCATCAGCAAATAAACTCCGAAAATCGAAACTGGAATCGCTATCAACGCGACGATCAAGGCAATCCATTTTATTTTGGACGGAGATTTTTGCGGCGTTTCATTTGCTTTAACAGCCGAATTGTTCATCAAAACAGTCTGCGCATTCGGGACGGATAGCCGCTCGCCGCAATTTGTGCAGAAAATTAAATCGTCGTCAATCTGCGCCTGGCAATTTTGGCAAATCATAAAACAAACCTTTTGAAATGTTAGGTTAGTAAATTTTTCGCGTCAATCACGCAGCAAAATAATCACGATTTTGGCGAGCGAAAATTTGTTATGCTATGTTATTAAAATAAAGAAAGACTTTTCCACTGAGAAGTAAAAATCTGATTTACCCGAATGAAAATCGAAAAAAAAACTCGTCTGCGCGAACTGGCTGACGAATATTTACGCCTTGAAGGAAAACTAAAGCTCGGCGGCGGCGCGGAGAAAATCGAGAAGATTCATAAACAGGGAAAACTGACCGCACGCGAGCGGATTGATTTGCTGTTTGACGAGGGCGCTTATCAGCAGGAAATCGGTTTGCTCGTGGCTTACGATGAATACAAAGGGCAGGCTCCGGCGGCGGCGGTTGCAACTTCAATCGGCAAGATTCACGGGCGCGAATGCGTGGTTGTGGCGAACGACGCGACAATCAAGGCGGGCGCCTGGTATCCCGAAACGATAAAGAAGATTTTGCGGGCGCAGGAGATTGCGATGCGCTGCAACGTTCCGATTATTTACCTGGTTGATTCGGCGGGCGTCAATCTCCCGTTTCAAGGCGGCGTTTTTCCCGGTCAATATGGCGCGGCGCGGATTTTTTATTACAACTCGATTATGCGGCGTTATTTGAAAGTGCCGCAAATCGCCGCAGTGATGGGAATGTGCGTGGCGGGCGGCGCGTATTTGCCCGCGCTTTCGGACGTGATTTTAATGGTCGAAGGCACTTCGTTTATGGGCTTAGGCGGCGCGAATCTGGTGAAAGGCGCGACCGGGCAGACGATTGATAACGAATCTCTGGGCGGCGCGATGACGCATAATGCGATTAGCGGTGTCGCGCATTATCGAACCGAAAACGATGAAGAATGTTTGAAAAAAATCCGCGAATTGGTTTCTGAGCTTCCGAACAAATTTCAAACAAACGTTTCGATAATCGAAGCGAAAGAGCCGAAAAATCAGGCGGAAAAACTCTATGAAATCCTGCCCGAAGACCATCGCGCCGGTTACGATATGCGCGGGCTTTTGAATTGCTTTTTGGACGGCGGAGAACTTGACGAATTCCAAGCCGATTATGCCAAGGAAATGATTTGCGGCACGGCACGGATTGCGGGAATTCACGTCGGCATTATTGCCAATCATCGCGGAATGATTCCGCAAAAGGGCAAGCCGCCCAAATTCGGTGGTATCGTTTACACCGAAAGCGCTGAGAAAACGGCATATTTTATCGAAAACTGCAATCGTCACGGCACGCCGATTTTGTTTGTACAGGATGTTTCCGGCTTTATGGTCGGAGCCGATGCCGAGCATTCCGGAATTATTCGCGCCGGAGCGCGTTTTGTCGAAGCGATGGCGACAGCAATTGTTCCGAAGTTGGTTTTGACCATCAATCACGCTTCCGGCGCAGGTTACTACGCTATGGCTGGACAGGGTTTCGATCCTGATTTTATTTTCAGCTTGCCGACGGGAAGAATGGGCGTGATGGAAGGCGATTCGGCGGCGCAGGCAATTTTCGGAACGCAGATTGAGCGGCTTCGCAAAGAAGGCAAAGAACCGGATGCGGAAATGCTCGCGCAAATGGACAAAGTGCGCGAAACTTACGAGCGTGAACTTGACGCGAAATACGCGGCGGCGCGCGGTTTTGTTGACGCGATTGTAACGCCGGAAAATTTGCGTGACGCTTTACGGCTGGGGTT
>DATHTS010000806.1:0-4067 GCA_035462935.1 Pyrinomonadaceae bacterium | reverse complement strand
GAAAAAGGTTGGACTTCCCACCGAAGAATTGGAAGAAATGTCCGTGCCGGATTACGGCTTGCGAGAGGTCGGGCGTTTGCGAGAAAATTTCGGCGAATTTGCGGCTGAATTGATTGTAACCGGCACGAACTCGGCGGAATTGCATTGGTTTAATGCGGAAGGAAAGCGGCAAAAGTCGGTTCCGAAATTTGTAAAAGACAATCACGCCGAAGAGCTTAACGAGCTCAATCGAGCGGTCAAAGACATCAAAAAAATGCTTCCTGCTCAGCGTGACCGCATTGAGAATCTTTATCTTGAGGAGAAACGCTGGGATTACAAAATTTGGCGAGAGAGATATCTGGATCATCCGCTGGTCGGCACGATTGCACGCCGTTTGATCTGGCGTTTTGACGAGGCGACGACCGCGATTTGGCTTGACGGAAAACTCGTTGACAGAGAAGAAAATGAATTAACGCTTTTTGAAGATGCTCAGGTCGAACTCTGGCATCCGATTCATTCGGCGACGCACGAAGTTTTGGAATGGCGCGAATTTCTCGAAAAGCACGAAATTCGTCAGCCCTTTAAGCAAGCACATCGGGAAATTTACGTTTTGACCGATGCCGAACGAAATACGGAAATTTATTCAAACCGATTCGCCGCACACATTATCAAACAGCATCAATTCAACGCGCTTTGCGGACAACGAAACTGGAAAAATCAACTGCGAATTATGGCTGACGCCGATTTTCACGCGCCGATGCGAAATATTCCAAAACATAACCTGCGGGCGGAATTCTGGGTCGAGGCGATTGGCGAAGAATACGGCGTTGACTCAAACGAAACCGGCACTTATTACTATCTGGCGACCGATCAGGTGCGTTTTTATCCTTCGGAAGCACCGCTTCATTACGGTCACGGTTACGGCGGTGGTTTTTACGAAGGATGGAACGAAACGCGAAGAATCGAACCGATTCCGCTCGCCGGGATTCCGCCGCTCGTTTTTTCGGAAGTAATGCGCGACGTGGATATGTTCGTCGGCGTTTGCAGTATCGGCAACGACCCGAATTGGGCGGACAACGGGCGCGAACGCCACAACGATTATTGGTATAACTATTCGTTCGGCGATTTATCGGCAACGGCGAAAACGCGCAAAGAAATTCTGGAAAGATTGATTCCGCGTTTAAAAATCGCTCCGAAATGCTCGTTTGAGGATAAATATTTAATCGTCAAAGGCGATTTGCGCTCGTATAAAATTCATCTCGGAAGCGGAAATATTCTTATGTCGCCCAACGACCAATATCTCTGCATCGTGCCTTCGGGAAATGCGGAAACCTTCGCACAAGGTAAAGTTTTTCTGCCGTTTGAGGGCGATAGAGTTTTGTCAATTATTTTAAGCAAGGCGTTTATGCTTTCAGAAGATATGAAAATTACCGATCCGACGATTACCCGACAAATAAAATGAAAAGGCTTGCCGGTATTTCATATTGGCAAGCCTTTCCACAAATTCGCGGGTTTTGATTATTTGTTATTTCCGAAGTGAATTTGCATCGAGCTTAGGAACTTCCTTAGCGCTTTCCTCCGCTCTGAAATACGGCTCTTCTCCAAATCCGAACAAACCTGCTGTAAGAACTGTGGGAAATGAGTTTCGCGTCGTATTGTATTCTTCAACCGCCTTGTTGTAATCAATCCGGGAAACGGCGATTCGATTTTCAGTTCCGGCAAGTTCATCCTGCAATTTCAAAAATGCGTCATTTGAACGCAAAACGGGATAATTTTCCTGCAAAACCAGCAATCGTCCGAGAGCCGTGCCCAGGTTTTCGTTAGCCTGTAAAACCGCTTGTTTCTGTTCGGGAGATTTATCTCCGCCTTCACCTTGCGGCGGCGCTTGCGCGGCATTTAGCAAACGCGATCTCGCATCCGCAATATTTCCAAACACTTCCTGTTCCTGAACGCCAGCCATTTTCGCCGCTTCGGCTAAATTGGTGATTAAATCGCCGCGGCGCTGCAATTGTGTTTCCACACCCGCCCATTGGCTTTTAACTCTCTGCTGCATTCTGGTTAATTCGTTGTAGCTACAACCGCTTAATCCGAAGGCTGTAAATAAAACAAATGTTAGTAAAACTGCTCTTTTCATCATTTTTCTCCTTTTAGGAACTCTATAATTTATCAATTGCCTCAATCACATGTTCAATCTGTTCCATATATTCTGCAAACAGTTGATTCGCCGAAACTTCATCTAAATTTTCTGCAAAATTATTTTCCCGAATATTAAAAATTTTTTCAAACGGTTTGCCGTCTATTTTTAAACTCAAAGCCGTGGCGCCGACAATTTCGTGTTTCGTTAGCGGCGGCTCGACCCCGAAAAGCAAAAGAACGGCGCGAAATACAGCCGCAAAACTCGAAAGGCTTTCCGACATTAAACTTTTTAGTCCTTCGACCGAAGACGAAGCGGGAATGTATTGGCGGCGAAGCTGAATCAATTTGCTTCTGAGTTCGTATTCGGTTTGATGCCGCAGATTGGCGTCGGAAATTTGAACATTCGCCAAAACGTCTTCGCCGTAAAGCACTTTTCGGGCTTGCTCCATCTGGTGAAACTCAACCGGAAAAACATCCGCCGAGCCCTGAAGCTCGGAAACCGTAAAATATACGGGAATCGGATGCCCCATTCTATGCCATTCCCGTATGCAGGCGTGCGCGTTTCGCAAATCTCTCGGCGTAATTTTTCGCAGAGCGATCAGCAGATTGTAATCCGATTGATTCGGCACGAAATCGCCAGCCGCCGCCGAACCGTATAAAATCACGGAAACCAGATTCTCGCCGTGCGTCGCCCGCACATCGTCAATAAATGCTTCAAAATATTGTTTCATAGATTTGTTCGTTGTCAGTTGTTCGTAGTTCGTTGATAGTTGAAAGTAAATTAATGACATAACATTTAATTCAACTATCAACGAACTACGAGCAACGAACTATTAACCAATCACCAATCTCCGCCAGCGCCGCCGCCGCCGAAATCGCCGCCGCCGCCAAATCCGCCCCAACCGCCGCCGGAACTTCCGCCGCCCCAACCTGATGAGCCGCCCCAACCGCCTGAAGAAGACCTTCCGCCTTTACTGAGCTCGCTGGCGACAATCGAGCCGATTATCCAAGGCAAAGCCCCGCCTCCGCCTCCAAAACCGCCTCCTCCCCGACGATTACCTCCGCCGCCTCTGCCGCCTGAGCCGCGGCTGAAGATAATAATCATCAGAATAAATAAAATTATTAAACAAACCATAAAATTACAACCTCCCCCTCTCTGAGCGCCGCGATTTTCTTCCTTTTGCTCGTTTTCGCCGGTTGTTACGGGCTGCCCGCTTTGTTTTTGTTCGATGGCGCGAACATAGGCTTCGATGGTATCGGAAATGCCTTTGCTGTAATTTCCCTTTCTAAATTCGGGAACGAGATGCTGACGTTGGAGCGAGCCGACCAGACCGTCGGGCAGTTCATCTTCCAAATCGCGGCTGACTTGGGTGAAGTATTTTCTGTCGTCTATAGCAACAAATAACAGCGCGCTCGGATTATCATCATTTTTCGTGCCGATTCCCCAGCCGCGCGCTACTGCCAGAGAATAATCGAAAATCGGTCGGTCGCCGGTTGTTCTGACAACTGCGACAGCGATTTCAACCGGCGGATTTGTGTTTTGTTTTAATGCCTGAAGCCGTGTTTCAAGCCGCTGTTTTGTATCGGCGTCAATCACGTTTGCGTAATCGTTGACAAAACCGGTTGGCGCGGGAAGCGGTGATTCGTTGATTGAAAACGGCTGTTCGTTTTGCGAAAAGGCAGCCGCGCTGCACAAAAGCAAAATTAAGGAAAATAGTTTTATTTGAAAAATCCTTTTTCTCATTTGTCTAAAACCATTGTGCCAAATCTAAAGCAAATACGAAAATCCGATGAAATCGGTTCTAACCTTCCAAAAGCCTGTGAAGAACCGTATGAAGAACAAAAAACAAAGCCACGCCAGCAAAAACCGAGAGCGAAACGAGAGGTCGTTTTCCCCCGTGATGATTGACTTCCGGTATCAAATCGCTTGCCGCGACGTAAAGAGTTACGCC
>DATHTS010000805.1:0-7074 GCA_035462935.1 Pyrinomonadaceae bacterium | reverse complement strand
AAAACTGCAACCAGCATCACGCGCGTCAGTTCCAGCTCAAAGCCGAGAATCATAATCGCGGGCATCGTTACGCCCAGCCCGAAAGCGATTGATTCGCCCGCGCTTCCGGCGGTTTGCACGACGTTGTGTTCCAGAATCGTCGCATCGCGCACGCCGATTTTTGAAAGCAGCCGGAAAAGCGTTATCGAGATAACGGCGACCGGAATCGAAGCCGAAACGGTCAATCCGACTTTCAACACCAGATAAAGCGACGACGCGCCGAAAATCACGCCCAAGATCGTGCCGACAATGAGCGGCGTGATGGTCAACTCGCGCATATTCGTTACGCTCGCCGGAATATACGGGCGAAAGACCGCGAGAAAGGGATTTTTAGTCATATATGAAAACTTTAATCCTCCGAATTTTTATTGAAAAGCGAATGGGGAAAGCGATTTGTAAATCTTGCGTTAATTTACATTGCATTAAGGAAAAACGCAACGCAAAACCTGTAAGGGCGATGGCTTGTCCTCGCCCAATCAGCCGATAGGCTGAAATTGTCGTTAATAGTTTAATCTTGTCAGAATTAAAACGAAGGTTTGCGTCTTTCGATGCACCGGGCGAGGACAAGCCACCGCCCCGACAATGTTTCCAAAAATCGAAAAATATCTTAAACTTGGATAAATTCTAACGGAGTCTTTTATTAATGAATAAAAATTTGATCTCTGCGCCTCTGCGTCTCTGCGGTTTGCTTCTTCTTTTGTCTTTCGCGGCTTTCGCGCAAAAAGTTCCCGCGCCGGTTGATGTTTTGAGTTTTACGCCCGGCGATAATAGAAAACTGGCGAGTTGGATGCAAGTTGTCGAATATTTTAAGAAATTGGACGCGGCAAGCGACCGGATGCAATTTCAGGAAATCGGCAAAAGCACGATGGGCGCGCCTTTTGTCTATGCGGCGATTTCGACGCCCGCGAATTTGAAAAATCTCGAAAAATACAAGGAGATAAACAAGAAATTAGCCGACCCGCGATTGATAAAATCGAACGACAAAACCGCGCAAGCATTAATAAAGCAGGGCAAGACGATTGTTTTAATCACCTGCGGAATTCATTCGACGGAAGTCGGCTCGACGCTTTCGTCAATGCTCATCGCGCATCGCCTTGCTTCATCAAACGAGCCGGAAATTCAAAAAATTCTCGATAACACAATCATTCTGCTTGTGCCGTCCTTAAATCCCGACGGCGTTGATATTGTCAAAAACTGGTATGACAAAACGCTCGGAACGCCTTTTGAAGGAACTTCGCCGCCGGAGCTTTATCACAAATACGTCGGACACGACAACAACCGCGACTGGTATGCTTTTACGCAGGTTGAAACGCAATTGACGGTAGATAAGATTCATAACGTCTGGCATCCGCAAATCGTCCACGACATTCACCAGCAAGGCGAACGCGGCGCGCGTCTTTTCTTGCCGCCATATGAACCGCCCGTCGAACCGAACGTGCCGAAAGAATTAGTCGAAGGCTTTACGGAACTCGGCAATTTTATGGCGAATGATTTACGCAAAAAAGGCTTTCAGGGCATCACGACCGGCACGTCTTACGACGCATGGACGCCCGCCCGCGCCTACTCGCATTATCACGGCGGCGTGAGGATTTTGTCGGAAACGGCTTCGGCGCGAATTGCCACGCCGATTGAGATAAAGTTTGACGATTTGCGCGGCGGGCGCAGCTTGGACGTTAAAACCGAATCCGAAAATTTCGGTCCCGTCTGGAAAGGCGGCGAATGGAAACTCGGCGACATCACAAACTATATGACGACGGCGGCTTTCTCGCTGCTCAAACACGCGGCGGAAAAGCGGGAGAAATGGCTTTCGAGATTTTACGCGATTGGCAAAGAAGCTGTCAGACCGCGAAAAGAAAGTGAATTATTTGCTTTTATTCTTCCTGTAGCAAAAGCGCCTAATAGTGAAGATTTAGATTCAATTCAAGGATTCAAATCTGGCGATGATTTTCGTCGTGAGAGATTACTTGCCATTTTACGACGTGGTGGAGTTGAAGTTGATGAACCTAATGCTTTTCAAGTTGATGGGGTTAAATATCCACGGGGAACTGCTGTAATTAAACTTGCACAGCCTTATGGAAATTTTGCGAAAACGCTTTTGGAAAAACAAACATATCCTAATTTGAAAGATGAGAAAGGAAATCCTATTGCACCTTATGATGTAACAGCACATACACTTCCGCTTCTAATGAATGTTGAAGTAAAACCTGTCTATAAAGTTTTTAAGTCGGGCGGCGGTAGTTCGATAGATGGTGGAAATGGTTGCGGTTGTGCTCCTGAACCAATTTATAAGATTTATAAATCAAGCATCCCAAATATGGATGAGGGCTGGACTCGTTGGATCGTTGAAGGAGAAGATTATCAACCCTGTTGTGGAAAATTTGAGAGTATAGTTGATAAAGAAATTCGCAAGGAAATTGGAAGCGCAATCGAAGCAATAATCTTCCCCGACCAATCGCCGAATCAAATCTTAAACGGCTACGCTAAAGGAACGATGCCCGACGAATACACAGGCGGCGTTGGCAAAGAAGGCGTGGAAAATCTCAAAAAATTCGTCGAAGCCGGCGGCACGCTCGTCTTTCTCAACCGCGCTTCAAACTTCGCCATCGAACAATTCAATCTGCCTGTCAAAGATATAACCCAAGGCGTAAACCGCCGGGATTTTTACATTCCCGGCTCGATTCTGCGAACCGAACTCGACACGACGCATCCGATTGCCAAGGGAATGCCCGAAAAATCAATCGCGTGGTTTGAAAACTCGCCCGCGTTTGAAATTCAAACCGATCCGCTGGCGCTGACGAAAAATTTCCGAATCATCGCCTCGTATCCGAAAAATTCAAACGACATTTTGCTTTCCGGTTGGGCTTTGGGAACTGAAAGGCTCGCAGGAAAAGCGGCGCTCGTTGAATTTACAATCGGCAAAGGGAAAATCGTGCTGTTCGGTTTCCGACCGCAATATCGCGGTCAGAGCTTGGCGACGTTTCCGCTTTTGTTTAATGCGATTGCAAATTGATTTTCATCACAAAGAATAAGAAATTGAAAGCCGCCAATTTCGGCGGCTTTTAAATTTTTGCTGAATTAAACCGTTTTATTGACAGCTAAAAAATCAATCTTCTCCGAGCCTTTCCTCAGCCAAACCGTGAACTTTCATCTCGGCGTCTTCGTCAATTTCCTCGTCGCCGTTAAACCACGCCTCGATTTCCTCGACCGGTCTCCCCATCGCCAGCGCGAGTTCATCCGTGCTGCCGTCAAAAACTTCGTCTCTCAACTGTTCTAAAAGTCTCAGGCTTTCCGCGTTTCCTTCCTGTGTGTCTCTTGCTGCTTCTTGATTCATTAATTCCTCCCTTATTTCGTAAAAATAATTTCTATGATACGCGACAGGGAAAACTTTTCAAGTATGGTTGTTTTTTGGACACAAATTAAACCGCAGATGAACGCGAATAAACGCAGATAAATAAAATCAATTTTATCTGCGTTTATCTGTATGAATCTGCGGTTTCTATTTTCCTACTCGCGTTTGAAACAGCTTTCACCCTTTTCATTTGTCAGGCACAAAAGCCGGTTTTCGTAATCATCTTTTTTGAACTCGATTTCATAGACGCTTTTTTGCGGCGTTTTCAACTGTTCTTTATTGCCGCTTGCGAAACAACTGTTTGTGCTTTTCCAGAAATCACGCGCGGGATTTAAGGTTATCGTCGAGCCTTCAACCGCGTATTTACCCTTGATTTCATTGAAAAGCGAGGTCGTGCAGTTATACATCGTGGTTTCCATATAGCCGGCAAATTCGTAATTCCCGTTTGCCAGAAATTTGTAGCTAAAAACGCTGCCGCGTCCCGGTTTGGTCGCGCCCGTCGCGCTGTTTTGATATTGAATCGTACCGACGCTGCCGTTTTTCCAGGAGCCGACAATTTCCGATGATTGGGCGAAAATGGATGAAACCTGTATGGAAACTGCCAAAACGAATAATAAAGATTGGAATAATAGCTTTTTCATAAAAATTCTCCTTAATAAAACATCCGGCAAAAATTGCCTCTTATCTCTAACGCGAAAAATAAACGAAAAAAGTATCAATTTTGTTTGCAGTTTTATAGCAATTTAAGAATGAATGTATGAAAAGAGCGGGCGCAAGGCAACCCTTCCTAACCTGAGAGTTGATTTATCTTGAATAGTATTTGCCAAACTTTATTCCAGATAAAGTAAAAAAGACCGGTTTAATAAATTTACAGGTCTGGAAGGGTTGCCTTGCGCCCGCTTTCTGCGAATTTTTATTATTTTTAATCCGTCAAATGCGTGTTAATTCCTTATTTTTCTTCTGTTTAGTTTAACCTTTCCTGCAATTTTCTGAGAGCCTTGTAAGCCTGCAAATAACCGGGCTGCTCGTTGAGAGCTAAACCGTAGTGCTTGGCAGCTTCCAACAGCTTGCCGCGTTTTTCGTAGATCATAGCGAGATTAAAATGCGGAAAAGCGCGGGCTTCGTAGCGCGGCGCTTGAATTGCGAGTTTGAACCAGCGCACGCAGTCGTAAAAATTTCCCTTGGCGATTAGATAACTGCCGATGTCGTTGTAAGGATTTCCGAACGTCGAATCAACCGCAATCGCCGCCAAACATTCGGCAATCGCCAGATCGTATTCGCCCTGAAAGCTGTATGTCCAGCCTAAAAATGTGTAGGCTTCGGCGGTCGGGAAAAGCTCGATGGATTCTTTGTAAAGATTGATTGCCGACGTATAATCTCCAGCCATTTGCGCTTCGTAGGCTTCATTAAAGCGCGCGACGGCTTCGCGTTTGGTGGGATTTTTCATTTCTTGTTCGGAAAACATAACTCAAACAAGAATTATAACAAGATGAGGCGCGATATAAAGTCCTTTTGATTACACAAAAGCGAAGCACTGTTACAAAAAACATTCAACTTAAAATAGAATCAAGCGTTTTGAGTCCCGCGTTTACGCGGCTATTGCTAAACGAAAAGCCTGGCTTGTGCAGGGACTCAAAACGCTTGAATTTATTCGACAAAATCAATTTCGACTTTATTCGGGATAATTCCTTTCTCGTAGCCTTCGTCAAGCAAACGGCGCACGGCTTCGCGCCCGCGCTCGCCGTAATCGAGCGTTAGATCATTGACCCACATCGCCACAAAACGGTCGGCAAGTTCCGGCTGCATATCTCTGGCGAACTGCATCGCATAGGCAAGCGCGTCCTCGCGGTTTTCCATCGAATAGACAATGCTTCTATGCAGGGCTTTGGAAACCCGCTGCATCAAATCTTCGCCGAGATCACGCTTGATCGCGTTTCCGCCCATCGGCAGCGGCAAACCCGTCCGTTCGTGCCACCATTCGCCCAGATCGAGAACTTTATCGAGACCGACTTGTTTATAAAAAAGCTGTCCCTCGTGAATGAGCAATCCTGCGTCAACTTTTCCTTTTTTTACCTCGTCAATGATTTCGTCAAACGGCACGACCGTGTATTCAAAATCCTGATTGTAAATCCTGAGAGCTAAAAACGCGCTGGTCAGCTCGCCCGGAACGGCGATTTTCATATTCGGAATTTCTTCCGGCTTGCGCGGCTCTTTTGAAACGAGAATCGGACCGTATTTATCGCCGATGCTCGCGCCGTGCGGCAGAAGAGCGTATTTGTCGGCGACGTAGGCGTAAGCGTGAAAACTGATTGCGGTTACGTCGTAAACGCCGTTTTTCGCGTCTTCATTGAGCGATTGAATATCCTTTAAGGTGTGTTCAAACTTTAAGCCGTTGGTTTCCAGTTTATTGGTCGCCAGACCGTAAAACATAAAGGCGTCGTCCGAATCAGGCGAGTGGGCAACGGTTATTTTTTTCATTTCCGATTTTGCTTCCATAAATCAAAACTGCGCATAGAAGATTTTGGTGTCGTATAAGATTTGTATTTTACTCTTTTCGGCGTATTGTGCAAAAAGAGATTCAAGATTTTCGAGCATTTCTTCAAAAAGAGGATTTTCCGGCGAAGGCATATATGATGCGGAAAGCATTCTTCCTTTGAGACCTTCAAAATCGAGCGTCTGAGAATTTTGAAAAATCGCTTCTTCAAAATTTGTTTGAAAAAATTCGGCTAAACTTTCTCCCGTAATATTATCGTGTCGAACTTTTTCGTAATCCGTGCCAAACCTAAGCAGGAATTTTTCATAATCCTGTAAAAAGTCGTTCGCGTCTAGCTGTCGCTCGTTCCAAATCAAAGCGACGAAGCCGTTTTCGCGCAAAATTCTCTGAAACTCCTTTCTCGCCGCCGCCTTGTCAAACCAGTGAAAAGCCTGCGCCGCGATGACGAGATCAACGCTTTCGTCGGGTAAATTCGTGTTTTCGGCAGTTCCGTTGACGCTTTTAAAGTTTGGGAAATCTTTCAGAAAACTTTCCGCCGCTTCGCGCATTGCCGCATTCGGTTCAACGCCGTAAACAGTATTGCCGTTTTCCAAAAAAAGCCGGGCGGAAATTCCCGTTCCCGAACCGATGTCGGCGATAACGGAATCGGGCTGCAAATTCATCTTTTCCCGAAACAAGTCCAGAATTTCTTTCGGATATGTCGGGCGATATTTTATGTAATTTTCGACACGGTTCGAGAACCTTTCAACTGTATCCGACATTTCAGTCACCTGCCACAAAAGTCGTCATTTTCCACTGACCGCCTTTCCTTTCAAAACACGCGCGGTAATCAATAGGGCTGCGCACAAAATCCGCGCTGACATAACCCTTCTTTCCGCCTAAAGTTTCAATTTTCAGCCAAGTGTATTCATTCTCTTTGGTTTTGTTTTGAATGGAATTTTCATAGTCAACTTTTACGACGTTGTAAGAAAGCTGCGCGACGACTTTTGCCAATGTGTTCGGCTTTTCGCGCAAATTCACATTGCTGCCGAAAATTACTTGATGCTCAAAGGCATCCAAACTTTCGGGAAATACCATAAAGCTGTATGGAGCGCAGAAGATTCCCTTTGAGTCCGCTTCCTTGTAGAACGCGCCGCCATTGGTCAGAACGGTCAGCAATTCGCCCCAGAGCTTGCTTTTCGAATCGTCAATT
>DATHTS010000804.1:0-1956 GCA_035462935.1 Pyrinomonadaceae bacterium | reverse complement strand
ATCAGCTAGCGGCAATTTAAAATTTTTTCCATATATCAACAGAACTTAATTTTCACAACTCAAGTGCCGAATTTACTTATTTGCAGTTTCGGCTTTTTTCTCAGGCACACGCTTAAAATCCGCGAGATTTTCGATATTCATCTCTGCGACCTTGCCTTCCTTATTGAGCCGGAAACTGACGAAGCCTTTACCCATCTGCCGGTCGCGCCAGGTAACGCGGAAAACGTCGTAATGCCAATGCTCCAGATCGCCCGTGTAATTCGGTCCGCGATGGAGCGTCAGTTTGCCGTTTTCAAAATTGATTCGAGCGTCGCCATACATCTCGTCCGTGTATTCGCCCGCGTATTTTTCCAAATCGAGCGAGGGTTTTGTATCCTTGACTCTTTCGGCTTCCGCTTTCTTTTGAGCGGCTTCGGCTTGCTCTTGCAGAGCTTTCATTGATTTCAGCATCTCCGCGCTCCAATCGCGTTGCGGCGCTCCGAGATAAGCGTCGAAGATGCGATACGATAAAGGGACGGAAAGAATCGTTCCGCTCAGATTAGTCAGAATCACCACGCCCAGATTTTCTTCCGGGAGCATCGCCACAAGCGCCCGCATTCCGTCAATCGAGCCGCCGTGTTCGACCAATTTTCGCCCGCGGTAATCGGACAAAAACCAGCCCAGACCGTAATTCAGAAAATGCGCCTCCGGGTAAAGCCTCGCCATCGAGCCTTCGAGCCGGATGATGGTCTGCGGCATCTGCATTTCTTTAATGTTGGCGGCGCTGATCAATTGTTTGCCTTCATATTTTCCGTTGCCGAGATGGAGACGAACCCACTGCGCCATATCAACGACGTTCGAGTTGATCGAACCGGCAGGAGCGATGTTGTCAACATTACGCCACGGAATCGGCACAACGTTGTTGTCAAATTTAGAATGCGGCGCGGCGACGTTGTTTGAGTTGGCGAGAGCTTTGACGCTCGTGCCGCTTGCCGTCATATTGAGCGGCGCGAAAATTCGCTCGCGCGTAAAATCGTCCCATTCCTTGTTTGTAATCGCGTAAACGATTTGTCCGGCTGCCAGATACATAATGTTTTGGTAGCCGAAACGCGAGCGCATACTTGACGACGGTTTTAAATATTGTATGCGCCGCAAAACCTCGGCGCGGTCATATGGCGAGGCATACCAGAGCAGGTCGCCGCGCTCAAGCCCGACGCGATGGCTCAATAAATCACGGACGGTCAATTCGCGCGTCGCGTATGGATCGTAAAGCTGAAAGCCTGGAAGATATTTCGTCGCCGAATCATCCCATTTGAGCTTTCCTTCATCAATGAGCATCGCAACCGTGGCGGCGGTGAACGCTTTTGACGACGATCCGATGGCAAATAACGTTCGCTCGTCCACCGGCGCGGGCTTGCCGACCTCACGAACTCCGTAGCCTTTGGCGAAAACAATTTTATCGTCTTTAACGACGGCAATCGCCACGCCCGGAACTTCCCAATCCTTGATGGCACGGCTCACGTAATCGTCAAAACCCGCGAGCGGCGCAGGCTGCGCGGCGACAAAAAGCGAGCTAACCAAAAGCACCAAAATTAAAATGATTATGCGATTTACCCGTAAATGAATTTTCATAATAATTTCTCCAAAAAATATAATTACTCCTGCGTTTACACCGTCCAGATTTGTTTCAAAACCCGGGCGAAATTTCCACCGAGTATGCCTTGAATTTCCGCGTCGCTGTATTTACGGCGAATCAATCCTTCGGTCAAATCAAACATTCGCTTCGGATGATCGAGACCTTCAATGTCAATTTTTTCGCGGAAACCGTAGCTGCCTTTGTAACCGGCGCGAAGCTGCTTGTTCAGTTCCGGCGGCATCGCGTCGTAACCGTAAAGGTCTATGTCGCTGCCGACGCCCAGGTGTTCGGGACCGATCAGCTTTCGGACGTGGTCGAAATGATCAAGAACGTGCTCGACG
>DATHTS010000803.1:0-8629 GCA_035462935.1 Pyrinomonadaceae bacterium | reverse complement strand
TCATATTGAGTTTTCCTCTCGTAAATCGGGATCGGGTATAACTTAAAATGACGGATGAAAGAGTTTTATTATTCCCTGAATTTACGAGTAACTTATGAAAATTATGAACTTACGCCTTTAACTTAGCCTTGTTTATTCTATCCTGCGCGCCCGCGTGATGAAAATGACAAATCGCAATCGCCAAAGCGTCGGCGGCATCATGCGGCTGCGGCGCGGTTTTCAAATGAAGCAAAATGCGCACCATTTCCTGAACCTGATGTTTTTCAGCGTTTCCGTAGCCGACGACCGTTTGCTTGATAAGACGCGGGCTGTATTCGGCGATTCCCAAACTGGCTTTTTCGCCTGCCAGCATTACAATGCCGCGCACTTGCCCGAGCTTCATCGCAACATTGACATTAACGGCGTAAAACGCTTCCTCGATGGAAAGAACATCGGGCTGAAATCTCCAGATAATATCGGCGACTCCATCAAAAATCTTCAGCAAACGCTTGGAAAACGCTTCACGCGGGCTGGATTTGACCGTGCCGAAATCAACGAGCTTATATTTCAAACCCTCGCCTTCGACCACGCCCCAACCAAGCGTTTCACTTCCCGGATCAATGCCTAGAACACGCATAATAAATATTTATCGGTGAGATGTCAAGAAATTTTTTTACCCGCGATTTTCTTTTAACGATTACTCCATCTCGCTTTCGTCAATGTCAAAATTTGCATAGACCTTCTGCACGTCGTCGTGGTCGTCAATCGCTTCGTAAAGTTTGAGCATTTGCTTGGCATCCGCGCCTTCGAGGTGAATGTAGTTTTGCGGAATCATCGAAACTTCCGCGACTTGCGGCTCGATTCCGGCATTTTTGACGGCTTCGCTGACGGCTTCAAAACTTTCCGGCGCGGTCAGAATTTCAAAGGTATCGCCGTCCGACTGCAAATCGTCGGCTCCGGCTTCGATGGCGATTTCAAATAATTCTTCCTCGGATTTCGCTTCTTTATCAACAACAATGTAGCCCTTTTTATCGAACATCCAGGCAACCGAACCGGATTCGCCCAAATTCCCGGCGTTTTTCGAGAAGAGATGGCGAAGCTCGGCGACCGTTCGATTGCGATTGTCGGTCATCGTTTCGATCAAAACGGCAACACCGTTCGGACCGTAACCTTCGTAAGTAATTTCCTCATAATTTACGCCTTCCAGTTCGCCCGTGCCGCGTTTGATGGCGCGGTCAATCGTGTCGTTCGGCATATTTTCCGCTTTCGCATCGGAAATTGCTTTTCTCAACCGCGCGTTTGCGTCCGGGTCGCCGCCGCCCGTGCGAGCCGCCACCGTAATTTCCTTGATCAACTTGGTAAAAATTTTGCCGCGCTTTGCATCTAACGCGCCCTTTTTATGTTTAATAGTGTGCCACTTGGAATGTCCTGACATATCTTTTCTTCTTTAATTTATTGAGCTTTAAACAATTTGCAATATATCACGCCGAAAATTTGGCTTGCAAACTGCTGTTTTGAAATAAAATTGAAATTTATTCGATTTTTATCCTGAAAAATTTAATAAAATCTCAAGTTCAGCGCCGGAAATTTTTACTTGTTTCGTTTTTGAAATCTGACCGCCGATAATTTCAACCTCGCTTTTTGAAACGCCGAAACGCTTTGCCAAAACCTTTATCAACTCGGCGTTTGCCGCGCCGTCAACCGGCGGGGAAGTGATTCTAACTTTTAAAGCGCCGTCGTGTTCGCCGACAATCTCGCTTGTCGAGGCTCGCGGCACGACGCGCACCGTAAAAATCAGCGCATTATCTTTTTCGGTAAATCGAATCAAGAGTAAACAAAAATTTGTAAAACGACCATTTGCAGCAAACTGATTAAAATTAAAACAACCATCGCCGAAATATCAAACATTCCAATCGCCGGAATCAATTTTCTTGCGGGAATCAAAACCGGGTCGGTAACCCGCTGAACAAATCCGAGAAAAGTATTTCGGGCAAAGACAAACCACATCGAGATAAACCGGATTAAGATAAATAAAATGTAAATACTCAGCGCGGCATAAAGCACAAATCCGATAAATGCCTTGATATTTCCGGCGGCGGCGCTCGCGGCTAAACCGTCAATAATAAAAAATGTGTTGTAAATAATCCCCAAAATAAAATATGACAAAATCGCCGTGACCAGCATCGTCACAAGCGGCGCGAGCCGCGTATCAACGCGAAAATTCGCAAGCAAACGCGCCGCCGGATAAACCCATCGGTCGGTAAATTTTTTCAGCTTGAAAAAAAATCTGCCGACCGCGCCAAACGGGTTCGGGTCGGAATAATTCGCAATGAGGCGCAAAATCATCAGCGTAACAAAAACTAACAGAGCAATGACAACCGCCATTCGTATTATCGGATAAATTGTTTCAACCATATTTATAAAAAATAATTAAAATCGGGCGAAAATCTTATAAAAATCGGACGACAAAAAAGATTAATTTCTCTCGCCGAAAATCGCCGTCCCGACGCGCACAACGGTTGCGCCTTCTTCAATCGCAATTTCAAAATCGTGGCTCATTCCCATCGAAAGCTCGCCCGTTATATTTGCGAAAGCACTTTTTTTCGAAAGCTCATCCCGGATTTCGCGCAGACGACCAAAAAACGGGCGCGCTTTTTCCGCATCTTCAAAAAACGGCGGCAAAATCATCAAACCGTCGAATTTCAAACATTTGCAGGTTTGCAAAAATTCAACTAACTCAGGCAATTCATTTTCCGCAACGCCTGATTTTGTCGTTTCACCCGCCAAATCAACCTGCGCGAAAACGCTTAAACTTTCGCGCCCTTCTTCCTGACAAATACGCTCCAGACGCCCGGCAAGTTTTACCGAATCGAGCGATTGAACGACATCAAAAATCTGCGCGGCTTTTTTTGCTTTATTCGATTGCAGATGCCCGATAAGATGCCACTCAGCCGCGCCCCGCCCGATTTCCTCAATTTTTGTTTCGGCTTCCTGAACTTTATTTTCACCGAAAACATTCACGCCCGCCGCAATCGCTTCGCGCAAAACTTCGCTCGGATGCGTTTTACTGACGGCGACGAGCTTTATTTCATCGGGATTTCTGCCCGCTTTCCGCGCCGCCCGCTCGATTTTCCGCCGGACTTCCGCCAGATTTTCCCGCAAATAATTTTTCGCCCGCGCTTCCCGCATTGCTTCAAATATACCAAATTTTCGGGTCAAATTAACAAACAACCGCTTTTCGGATATTTTCTTCTAACAACCGATTCTTGCACTTTGCAGCGCAAATCTGTAATATCACTTTTTGCGCGGACGTGGCGGAACTGGTAGACGCGCAGGTCTCAGAAGGCGTCTTACATTTGAAGAAAAGAAACAACTTAAAATCTTCCTTCCCTAATAAAATCAATACTTTTCAAACATCCAATCACTCTAACCTTTGTTTATTATTAGCTTAGGTTGCGCCAATAGTTGCGCCATTAAGCTAATAATGTATAAGAGGGCTACTCGGTTTCACCCTCTTTTTAAGTTTAGCCTCAATACTCTTCGGGTAAAAGTATTGTGCTAGAACTTCTATCACTTTCCGTAATAATCCAAATCTTCACATCCTTTGCGGTCTTATAAGCTGATAAAATCCTAAACCCTTCTTTAACTGAAAGCTCATTTTCCTCTGCATCCTCTTTACAAACTAAGCCCCAATCACCTGTTTGATGTCTTTGCAGAAATTCAAAAGGCTGTTGGTTTGCTTTTTCCATTGCTTCCCTAGCTCCAACTGTCATAAAGACTTGTCCCAAAGGAAATAAAATAGATTTTTCGTTTAGGACTTCTAGCTTCCGCCGAAACTTTAGCCAGAAGATTTTTTGCTCTTGGCTAACTACTGAAAGAAACGAATCAATTTGTTTGATAATCGCATTTCTTTCGTTTGTATCTGCTTGTTTGTAAAGAGCAAGCATTTCTTCTTGCTGTCTGTCCAAATACGCTTTTTTAGCGTCAAGTTGCGTTTGTGTTAAATTATTCATTGGTATCTCCTGATTTTTTGATTAGGGGAAATGAGAGGCTTACCCGATGGCAGTCAGGTAAGCCTTTCGCCGTTTATGCCGATTGTCGTTTGACTGATTGCCGAATGATGTTGACCTGCGCAGCTCTAGCGATGTGATAGCAGACAAGACCTCTCTCACTCGCTTTGCATTCACATTGCCCGAACTTTTCGCCGTTCTGAACATCAAAGCGAACGGTGTAAGAGTTTTCGTTGTTTGCAGATTTCACTTCAAAAACTCTGTCTTGGATAAAGATAACTTTCGGGCGTAATTCCTTAGCTCTTGCGATAGCATTTTGCGTGTTTTCTGTGGTTAATTTAATCATTGGTTTTTCCTCTCTGTTTTTTGATTTTTCATTTCTGACTTAATTAAAGTATAGTGTAATCACTAGAGTTTGTCAATTAAAATCTTGTAAAATCACTAGGTTTTTGCTATTTTATTTTCTATGAGTTTGGAAGGATTTTTAACTACAAAAGAAGTTGCTGAAAAGCTAGGTGTAAGTGTTGGCAGAGTTCAACAATTTATTGCCGAGGGGAGATTACCTGCAATCAAGGTTGGACAGACAAATTTAGTAAAAGAATCTGATTTGGAACTTGTTGAAGATAGAAAAACAGGTAGACCGCCAAAAAGAAATCGAAAAAATGAATGAAATTTTTAGAAGCCACATAAATAGCCTAAATTCACAAATTATAAGTTACTTGACAACTATCTAATTTTTGTTAAATTTTTAAGTATCAATTGAGCAGTTTAAATGAAAAGTTTCCCATTGTAGAACATTTTTTAATTTTTTACTGCTTATTGCTCATAAAGCTCTTAGCTTTTCATTTACTAATTATTTAGAGGAGAAAAATATGCATATTACTGTTGATTATGATTTGGAATCAGAAAAAAAAGAGTTCTCATCCGATTTGCGGACATTAGAAGAAAAAGGAATAGAAACGGATGTAGCAAAAGAACTTGTAAAAATAAAAAGTATTATTGATTATGCAACTCATTCGATAATAGATACTTTGCCTTCTGGTGACGATAGCGTTTCACAAGATGTTATAGATTCATTTGAAGAGGCACATTCGTATGTCGAAAAAGCGTATTACGAGTTACAAGAGTTATTTCCGATAGATTAATTCAGTTTTTTGCGAGTAAAGCAGGTGTCCGTTTGGAAAAATCCAAGCGGATTTTTTTTGCTTATTTTATGTCAGCTTTAATTTTTGTTTTCAGCATATAAAATAGACAACAGCCAATCTTTTAGGTTGGCTTTTTTATCGTTCAAGCGGTAATTAGATTTTTTTTAGACTTCGGGTTAAACTTGCAAAACCAAATACCCGAAAATCTTATGCAAAACTCTTTACCTTTGACAGTAAGCAAAACCGAAAAACTTACAATTAACGAGCTTGAATCTTGGCTTTGGGACGCTGCTTGTGAGATTCGCGGAGCGACCGACGCGCCGAAGTTCAAAGACTTTATTCTGCCTTTAGTTTTCTACAAACGGCTTTCCGATGTTTTCGATGATGAATTTGAAAAGCAGATTGAGAATTTCGGGAGTGCCGAACTTGCACATCAGATTATTGAAGAAGACCACAAACAAGCGTTGCTGAAAAATAGAACGGGAATTGTCAGATTTTACATTCCGCGAGAGTATTCTTGGCAGGCAATCAGAAATCATCCTGCAAATGGAAAGCTAGGCGAATTTGTAACCGATGCGATGCGTGAAGTGGCAAGGCTTAATCCTGCTCTGGACGGAGTTTTGAATGTTAAGGATTACAACGAGCGACAAAGCGGACAGCGAACTTTGGATGATGAACGACTTGCTGCGCTTGTCGAAGTTATCAGTGAGCATCGCTTAGGGTTGGAAAATGCCGAGCCTGATATTTTAGGTCGAGCTTACGAATATCTTTTAAGGAAGTTTGCCGAAGGACAAGGGCAGAGCGCAGGAGAATTTTACACGCCGAAAGAAGTTGGAATTTTAATGGCTCACCTTCTAAATCCGAAACCGCAATCAACAGTTTATGACCCAACTTGCGGTTCGGCAGGTCTTTTGATTAAAGCTCGTCTCGTTTTCGAGCAAAACAATCCAGATAAAAAATCGCTTGCGCCGAAGCTCTACGGGCAGGAATTGAATCCTGTTACTTTTGCGATGGCAAAAATGAATATGTTTTTGCACGATTACACGGATTCATATTTTGGCATTGGCGATACTTTTCGCAATCCGCAGTTTTCGGCGGAAGGCGCAAAGGCTTTAAAGAAATTTGATTATGTTGTCGCCAATCCGATGTGGAATCAGAAAAATTACACCGATGCCTTTTATGAAAATGATTCTTGGAATCGGTTTAAGTTCGGATTTCCGCCATCGAGTTCGGCAGATTGGGCTTGGGTGCAGCACATTTACGCGAGTTTGAACGAAACAGGTAGAGCAGCGATTGTGCTTGATACGGGCGCGGTTTCTCGTGGTTCGGGAAGCCGTAATATTGACCGAGAGAAAAAGATTCGGCAGGAGTTTGTTGAACGTGATTTGATTGAATCGGTGATTTTAGTTCCTGACAATCTTTTTTATAACACTTCGGCTGCGGGAATTGTTTTGGTTTTGAACGCGAATAAATCAAATGACAAAAAAGGCGAGATTTTGCTTGTCAATGCCTCAAATTATTTCATCAAGCGAAAGCCTAAAAACGAATTAACAGAAGAAGGTATTAAGGCAGTTTCGGAAGTTTTCAGAAATTGGGAAACGCGGGAAAAATTAAGCCGTGTTATCACGATGAAAGAAGCCGAAGAAGCCGATTTTAATTTAAGCCCGTCGCAATTTGTCGAAGTAAAAGATAAAACCAAGCATAGGAATTTGGTGGACATTTACGAAGATTTGAAAGTGGCAAAAGGCGAGCGCGAAACGGCAGATAAAAATTTGACTGAAATTTTGGCGAAACTTGGAATCTAAATTTTTCCTCAAATGCTCAAAAGGGAATATCATCGTCATCAAACGCGGGGAATGTAGAAAAATCATCAAAGGCAGTTTCTTCTTCCTTATCTTCATTCATAGCAGGTTTTAAAATTGATTCCAAATAATTGAGAACATTTTCAGCTATTCTTAAAAGTTGGTCAAAGGTAATAATTTCAATGCGGAAAAGGTGTCCGTTTAGTCTTCTTAAAGCCCTACATTGCTCCTCATCATTATCTCGACCAACAATTATTTTTGCTCGAATTTTCGCGGTGTCTTCTTTGTCATACGCCAAAATCGAATTTCGGTCAGCATCAAGTTTGTCAATGTAATGTTGAACTTGCCCCAAGACTTTTGATAATTCCGCACTCGGATAATATGTAGAATGGGAAGCGTCATAATTGAACAAATTTTTGCTGTTTAATGGCGTTTTAATTTCAATCAGTTCGATGAAACCATCGGTTGTTCTCCTTACGACAAAATCTTGCTGTTCATCCCTTGTCCATCGCCTTCTATCCAATAATTCACTGTATTCGCTACCGAACATCCAAGGATGTTCTTCTAAAAGGTTTTGGAAGTCTGATTCACTTTGAGATTTATTCATTAAATCAGTCAATTTCTGGACGGCATTTTTGTAGGAAACTAGGTTTAATGCTGCCGCAGCATCTGCAAACAAGGCAGGTTGTTCTGCAACTCTTTCAACAAGCATTTGAAACATTGCTTCATCCTTTGCTGCAAACTCAATAATATCAGTTAAAACATCAACTTTATTGACATAAGACAAGTCATTAACTAATTTTTGTAACGCATCTTTATCTGTGCCTTGAGGGGTAGGCACAATCATATAATCAGACTCTACTTCAGCAGTTGCACCACTCTGAATTGCAACTAAAAAGTCTGTCAATTTTTGAATTTCGTCATCTCCTTCGCTTGTAAAATAGATTGAGTGTTCGGGAACAGCTAATAATGCGCCCCCTTCCCGTTTGTAACTTACGAGCTTTAATTCATAATGATGAATCTCTTTTTTATTTCGGTCTAAAATCGAAATAAACTTTGCTTCTTTTTTTACTCTCTTTCCGTCTTTGATAACGACTGATTGAACCCTGTCCAAATCAGGAAACCGTCTTTGATTTACCTTTGTGTTTTTAACCTGAACTGCACTATGTTCTGAATTATCTGAGCTATCGTCAAAAGGATTTGTTTTGGGATTCATATTTAAAATTTAATTCCTGAGATTTGAGTTTGTTAATTATAGCACTTTTTATTATTATTTTGATGCTCAAAAATTATCACTAGGAAGATTACTCATTTTGAATACTGAAGAAAAAAGCAATGAAAACTTGTCAAATGGATGGCAAATATTGCCTTTGTTTGAAATTGCAAAAGTTTGTTATGGCAAAGCAAAGCCAAAAATTCAAGGTGAAATTCCCGTAATTGGTTCAGGCGGAATTTACGGATTCACGGAAAAGCCTTTGGTTGATTATGAAACGATTGTAATTGGACGTAAAGGTTCAGCAGGCGCAACTTATTACTGTGAGAAGCCGAGTTATCCGAGCGATACAACTTTTTATTTAGAATGGAAACGAAAAGTTGATGTTCCTTTTGTTTATAATTTTCTGAAATTTCAAAGTCTTGTTTCTGATAATTCTGTTATACCAAGTTTGCAGCGGGAAACAGTTGAAAACTTTCA
>DATHTS010000802.1:0-4855 GCA_035462935.1 Pyrinomonadaceae bacterium | reverse complement strand
GTCAACGGCTTGGTTGCGATTATCAATTCAAGGGATATAACAGACCGGAAAAGGGCGAAAAAAAAGATTACCGAAGCCAACCGGCGAGCTATCCGTGATTATGACCGGCTGATTCAAAAACTTACCAGCCTTGCGCAAGCTTCCGGTTCTGCCCGCGACTTGGCTACCATTTTCCGGGCGATTTATGAATTTACACAAAACACGGTTCCCTGCGCCGGATTTTTTATCTCGCTTTATGACGCAAAAAATCAGCAGCGCAAGCCGGCTTTTGCCGTGAGTGAGGGAGAAGAAGTTGATGTTTCAAATCTCCCGCCGATGCCGATGTCCGAAAGCCCGCACAGCCGAGCCGTTTCTACCGGCGAAGTTATTATCGAGGATGATTTTCAAGCGGCTATGACCGGACAACCGCTCTTGAATATCGGGATGGACAAAGACCCGAGACTGCCTCAATCCTGTCTTGTAACGCCGATGACGATGATGGGACGAATTGTCGGCGCGGTCGAAGTGCAAAGCAGCGAATCTGCCGCTTACACACAGGAACACGCGACCGTTATGCAAATGGCGGCGAATATCGCGGCTAACGCCATTGAAAACGTCCGGCTTCTCGAAGAAGAGCAAAACAGAGCCGAGCAGTTGAGATTATCGCAA
This sequence comes from Pyrinomonadaceae bacterium, assembly GCA_035462935.1. Taxonomy (GTDB): domain Bacteria; phylum Acidobacteriota; class Blastocatellia; order Pyrinomonadales; family Pyrinomonadaceae; genus DATHTS01. Next base: position 4,207 of record DATHTS010000802.1, on the reverse strand, counting down.
AGACTCGAATCGGTCGGAAGATTGGCGGGCGGCATCGCGCACGATTTCAACAATATGCTGACCGCCATTAACGGCTACAGCGAATTGACGCTCAGGCGCTTGAAAGAAGACGATCCTTTACGCCACAACCTCGAAGAAATTAAAAAAGCCGGAGAGCGTTCCGCCGCGCTTACTCATCAGCTTCTGGCATTTAGCCGCAAGCAGGTCTTGAAGCCGAAAGTGTTGAATTTGAACGATGTAATTTTAGATACGAGTAAAATGCTCCAGCGTCTTATCGGAGAAGACGTTCAGTTAAACATCGTTCCCGACGGGAAACTGGGACTCGTCGAAGCCGATCCGGGACAGCTTACACAGGTTATTATGAATCTGGCTGTCAACGCCCGCGACGCTATGCCGCAGGGCGGAAATCTAATTATCGAAACGGCAAATGTTTTACTCGATAAGGAATATGTCTTTCAGCATTTTACCGTCCGCGCCGGTTCTTATGTAATGCTGGCTGTCAGCGATACGGGAGTCGGGATCGAGGAGGAAACTCAGGAATATATCTTTGAGCCTTTCTTTACGACGAAAGAAGTCGGCAAAGGAACCGGCTTGGGACTGGCGACCGTTTACGGAATTGTCAAACAATCGGGCGGTTACGTCTGGGTTTACAGCGAAGTCGGCAGGGGAACGACCTTTAAAATTTATCTGCCGCGCGTAGATGAAGATGTTCAAATGCCCGAAAAGGACGAGACGACTGAAAGCATTCCCGGCGGAACGGAAACCATCCTGCTCGTGGAAGACGAGGAAATGGTGAGAAATCTAAGCCGCCAAATTCTCCAGACTTGCGGCTATAAGGTTTTAGAAGCCCGCAACGGCGTCGAAGCGCTGTCAATTTGTCAGGATTCCGATTCTAAAATTGATTTGCTGATGACGGACGTTGTAATGCCGCAGATGGGCGGGCGCGAACTTGCGGAAAAATTGGAGCAGATGTATCCGCAAATTCGTTTGTTATTTACTTCGGGCTACACTGACGACGCGATTATTCGCCAGGGTGTGATAAAAACGGGTGAGAACTTTATCCAAAAACCGTTTACCTTCGAAGCGTTAGCCAAAAAGGTTAGAGAGCTGCTGGATGCGAAAAACGGAAACTAAACAATTATCCGCATTATTGTATTATCGAAGAAAAAAACTTATATTCCTCAAGAGAAAAGAACCTGCCTTTCTGCAAACCACACAGGGTTTATTCATTCTCTGGCAAGCGGGGGCAAGCCGCCCTTCCAGACCTGAAATTTGTTTTGTCTTGAATGCTTAATTGCTAAGTAGCCGATAAGCCGAATAAAGACAAGCCGAATAAATTGGCAAGTCGGGAAGGGCGGCTCTGCCCCGCTGATTTTGAAATTGAATAAACTCTGGCAAACCACATAATTTCCCGCCCGAAAAAAAACAATCTGATAATCTGATTAATTGAAAGGCTTTGTTCGCTTAAAGTTTCTATTGCCATTCCGCAATTTTACAGGAGCATTTCACGGTAAAGAATAACGCCGAAAACAAAAAAGCTCGCATTCTGATTGTTGCTCAGATGCGACGAATGGCAAGGCTTTCTGTGCAGCAAGCCCGTTCCGCCGGAAACTTTCGGGCAAATTCTTATTCTTCCGTCAAACTAATTGTTGCCATTTTAACCAGCCCGGAAATTTTTCCCGTCCATTTTGCCCCAACTTAAAATCAATCACCCAAAAATATAAATCACCGAAAGATTTTCTAAACTTAAATATTTAAGTTTTAGCCGGTAAATAAAGGGCTTTGCAGCAAAATCCCTAAAATTTTCAAGTTTCAAATAAAATGGCACGGGCTTTGCTAACTCAGTAATCGCCACTGCTTCAATCCTCGAAGCCGGTGCTTTCTAAAATTCAAATAAAATTAAACAGGAGATTTTCTTCCAATGACTTTAAACAATTTACTGCGTTTTGCAGTTTTCTCTATGCTTGTATTCGCCTGCGCCGGAATCGCTGCGGCGCAAGGACCTGTGAGCAACAACCATACAACCACTTCGGAACTGGAAATGACCGCTAATGTTCAAACTGCCGTTCGATTGGAAATTTCGACCGGATCGGGCGGCGCGACAGTTTCGGGCAGCAACTCGACCGGACTTTTCAGCGTTAACTTCGGCGACATCAACGGTCTCGGACACGGCACCCCTGCCGCAGGCGTCAGCGTTGACGTTGACGCTTCGGGCGCGCTTTATAAAACGCCTGTCAATTTGACGCCTGTTTACTCCGGCTTTACGACCGAAACGGCAACTATCGAAGTCGAACAGGATGCCGGCGGTGAAACACAGATGGCTCGTGAAGGCAACTCATCAATTTCCGCCGGCTCGACCGTCAGCGCTTCGACTCCCGCTTCGGTTGCAACGGGCGCTGCAAGCGGCGTTGCCATCGAACGCTATGTCGGAATGTATGCCGCGAGAACCGAAGCAGCAGGTTCAAAAACAGCTACTTTGATTTACACGATTACAGTTGAATAGCAGGTTTTTCTCCCACACAATTTAACTCCCACATTATTTAATTTAGAAAGCTTTCTCCCACAACATTTACTCCGGCAGAGAAAGCTTTCTCCCACACCTTCAACGGTTTCTCCCATTTTCTCCCATGTTTTGCAGCAAAAGAAAAACCAACCTTTGAAAATTAAAAAAGCTCAGGTTGGTTTTTCTTTTGCCGAAAATTCCGCTCGATAAAAATTATGAAAACGAATAAATACAAACTTTTTTATCTGACAATCTGTTTAGGAATTTCCTTTCTGTTTTCAGGCGCGGCGCAGGCGCAAACGGCTTCGGTGGCGATTTCTCCGGCTTCGATTGACGCGAAAGTAAAGCGCGGATCGAGCTACACGCAAAGTTTTACTCTTTCCAACAATACTGCCGCGCCGCTTCGCTTTCGCTGTTCGGCGGGCGATATTTGGTATGACGAGAATAATAACCGCCTAAACGGGCGACCGGGAACGCTTCCACGCTCGGCTTCCCTCTGGATGCAGTTCACGCCTTCCGAAATCATTGTCGCGCCGAATAGTTCCGCCATCGTAAAAGCAGTCATCACTATTCCGCAAACCGCTTCAGGCAGTTATTTCACCGTTCCCGTTTTTGAAGGCTTGCCGGTCGAAAAACCGCTTGTGGGCGGCGCAGCGCAAACCAATGTTTCGACCGCTTCAATCGGGGTCAAGTTTCGCGGACTTATGCTGCTGACGACCGAAGAAGGCGCGGAATACAACGTCGAAATAATGAGCGGGCAGATACAGCCTCCGACCGAATCGCGCGAGATGGAGATAAATCTCGATTTGCGAAATCGCGGCAACGCCCACGCCAAAGTGCGCGGAGCTTTCGCCATTCTCGACGCTTCCGGCAAGCTCACCGGTCGCGGAAACATCGAAGAAAAAAGATACCTGCCGACCCAACGCGCCGCTCTGCAAAGCAAATGGTCGGGAGCTCTGCCGCCCGGAAATTACACCTGCGTCGTAACGCTAAGTTATAACCGTGTCGGATTAGAGCCGACCTCGCTCGTTTACGAGATTCCCTTTACCGTCAAAAAGTAAATTTCGCAAAGGAGAAATCCTATGTCTTCCACAAAAAAAACATTCGTCAAACAGGATAAGATAAAAGTAAAACACATCGGAATTTTGTGTTTTCTTACGCTTGCTTTTGGCGTCACAATCTCTTTTCTAATCACCAAAAACACGCTTTCGGCAAACAGCGCAATTCCCACAAATAAGATCATTCTGCAATCCGATAAAACTACTGCCGAAGCGAAACCCGAAGAAACTCCGTTGCCCTCAAAAATCCCAACGCAAACAGAAGCCGCGCGTATAAAAATCGTAATCGGCGAAACGCGGGAAGTTCCCGTTCCCGCCGCCGCGCAAATAAATTCGGTTGTCGTAGTTTCGCCGGAAATCGCTTCGGCGGAAATCAAAAACGGCAATTTGCTGACAATCACCGGGCTGAAAATCGGCGAAACGATCCTGATAGTTTCCCACGAAAACCAGAAACGCTTGACCTTAATTGTTCAGGTTAAGGGAAAGCCTTCGGTTTCCGAGCGGCGAAATTTTATCGCCGCTCAAAATATAGAAAACGAAATGGCGGGATTTTCCGGCTCGTATGACATTTTGTATGTGCATGGATTTGACGGAACGCCCTCGCTCGTCAGGCAAAAGGTTGATTTTCGTCGCAAGCTCTCGGAAG
>DATHTS010000801.1:0-5163 GCA_035462935.1 Pyrinomonadaceae bacterium | reverse complement strand
GGAAAGCGCGCTAAGTACAATGAATAATCAACTGAACAGTAGAAGAGATTATAACTATAAAAAATGGAAAATAGGTTATAAAAACTTAGTTGAAGTTATTAAAGCCAGACTTCCGCGAGTCAATCTTGATGAATAGCAGTTTTTTGAATAAATAAGTTGAGAAAATACAATGAGCAAACCATTATGTTTTGTCCTAATGCCGTTCGGGAAGAAAACCGATGCCGCCGGTAAGACAATTGATTTTGACGAAGTTTACCGGCAGATTATTGCTCCGGCTATTCGTGAGGCGGGGCTTGAATCGCTACGTGCCGATGAGGAGATGACGGGCGGCATTATTCATAAGCCGATGTTTGAGCGGCTGATTTTGTGCGAGTATGCGGTTGCCGATTTGACGACGGCGAACGCGAATGTTTTTTACGAACTCGGGCTGCGTCACGCCGTCCGCCCGTGGAGCACGGTTTTGATTTTTGCCGAAGGCGACCGGCTGCCGTTTGATGTGGGTTTGCTGCGCGGTTTGCCTTACAAACTTGGGCAAGACGGCTTGCCGGCGGACGCCGAAAACGACAAAAAGAATTTAGCCGAACGATTGATTGAAGCGCGGAAAGCGGCGACCGAGAATCCAGACTCTGTTAAAGACAGCCCAATTTATCAATTAGTTGAAAATTTCCCGGAAGTTGACCACACGAAAACCGACGTTTTCCGCGACCGCGTGAACTATTCCAATGAGATAAAAAAGCGTCTAGCCGAAGCTCGCAAGCAGGGCGTTGAAGCGCTACGCGAGATTGAAGCCGAGTTGGGAAATCTGAAAGATCAGGAATCGGGCGTGGTGATTGATTTGTTTCTCTCTTACCGGGCGGTCAAGGCTTGGGATGAAATGACCTGGCTGGTTGATAAAATGTCGCGCCCGCTGGCGGCGACCGTGATGGTGCAGGAACAAATGGCGCTGGCGCTCAACCGAGCCGGGCGCGGCGAAGAGGCGGAAAAGGTTCTCACCGATTTGCTCGAAAAACGCGGCGCGAGCAGCGAAACGCTCGGCATTCTCGGAAGAGTTTACAAAGACCGCTGGGAAAAAGCGGTTAATGAAGGAAAGAAATTGGCAGCGACCGCACTGCTCGAAAAGGCGATTGACGCCTACCTGCGCGGATTTGAAGCCGATTGGCGCGACGCTTATCCGGGAATCAACGCCGTCACATTAATGGAAATCAAAGAACCGCCCGACCCGCGCCGCGAAAAGGTTTTGCCGGTTGTTCGCTACGCGGTCGAGCAGCGCGTGGCGAAAGGTCAGCCGGATTATTGGGATTACGCGACGCTGTTGGAGTTGGCAATTTTAGCGAAAAGTGAGCAGCAGGCAATGGAGTATGCGGGCAAAGCGATTGCCGCCGTCAGAGAAGTTTGGGAGCCGGAAACCACAGTTCGCAATCTGCGGCTGATTCGCGAAGCGCGTGAACGACGCGGCGAAGAAATCGGCTGGATTAAAGAAATCGAAGAAGGATTAGCAGAGAAAACTTAATTTCAATCAAATCTATAAGTTTTCTCTATAGAAAGGAATTGAAGATGCGAGCGTTTATTAGTCACATATCGTAGGAAGCTAAGACGGCTTCAAAGCTGAAGGAATTACTTGATCAAGATTTTCTTGGCATTCTTAATGTTTTTGTTTCGTCGGATGGTGAGAGTATCGCTACGGGCGAAGATTGGCTTAAATCAATAGACGAAGCTTTGCGCGACACGACCATTAGTTCCAAATGAGGTAAGGTGTCAAAAGGGTGTCAAATATTAAAAACTCAACTTATTTATCCAAAATTAAACAAACTCAACTAACCTTTAAACCCAACTATTCCAAAATTTACAAAACTAAATAAAACTCAGACAATCTACTTTTTAAGAATGGCATTCATGAGGTCAGGAGTTTGATCCCCCTCGTCTCCACCAATAGAATCAACAACTTATAGCGAGCCTCCGGCTTGCCGTTTTTGTTTTGTTACCAGAACGTTGGTCCGCAGATTTTTGTTTCCTCGGATTCATTTGTCTATTTTTTCCGATTCTGCAAAATCTTCATAAAAGACCCGGAGCGTAATTCATTCAGTGTTAGACTTGTTAAGTCTTGCGCTTCCGCTTCGGTCAGAGCGCCGCAATTTATCGCGCGCAAAAAATAATTCAGAAGTCCTTGTCCTGTTGCCGCATCGTCGAAAACGTCGCCGACGAGCGTTGCCTGTGCCGCTTTTGAGACAAAATTGCTAAGCCGTTCGGCAGCCGCGTCCAAGCCTTCGAGAAAAAATGTATAAACGGCGGCGTAACGGGTTGGAAGCTGCGCCGGATGCAGATCCCAGCCTTGATAAAATGCGTTTTTGAGCGAATGTCGGATGTGCTCATAATGCAATTTCCAAGCGCGGTGAACGACCGATTGGTTTTCAGTTTTCTGCTCTGCGGTTAATTCGCCGCGATGCGGCGCGACGGGCATAATATTGGTTGCGCCGTCCGATAGCCAAATGCCCGTGCCGCCAAAGGCAACCTGCATCATATTGCGGGCGAAATCACACGCCTGATGCAGCATTTCCTGATAAGCGGCGGTGATGCTGCAGCTAGCCGTGTAATCGTAAGTTCCGAAATGCGCGGCGATGCAGCGACCGTGAGCCGCTTCGAGCAGTTTCGGCAGATTGGCTTCGCCGCGTTCGTTGATGATTGACTGCGTGGTTTCGATCATCATCTCCATTTTGAGCGAATTTTGCGGCAAATTTAGCTGCGGCTCGAGCGAATCGAATATGTCGGCGAGGGTTTCAACCTGTGCGGGCGAGACAATTTTCGGCAGCGTAACCACAAAGTTTTCCGGCAATCGTCCGTCCGTGGCTTCAACCAGCGAGGTTAGAAATATGTCGAGCGTGCGTATGGCGCGAGTGTGCAGTTCTTCAGAAAACGTTTTGATGCGAATGCCGATAAACGGCGGTAAAGTTCTCGCTTCCAACCCCTTTGCAACTTCCTGCGCGGCGGCGGCGGCGTGTTCGTCTTCCTCCGTGTCGGGGCGTGTGCCATAACCGTCTTCAAAATCAATGCGGAAATCCTCGACCGCTTCGCGTTTTAATTTCTCAATGACCCGGTTGTAAATCGTTTCAGCCAATTTATCGGGCAGTTCGAGCGCTTCGGCAAAAGTGTCAGCGTCCGGGGCGTAAGTCTCCAAAGCCCGCACCGCCAAACCGCCGAGCCGCAGCGCCGTGTCGGATTTGAAAAGATGCGCGCCGCCGTAAACGGTATGAACCGGCTGGCGAAGACCCGTTTCGCCCGGATAACGAGCCGCAAACGCCGCGTGAAACGGCTGCAGACGTCGCGTAATTTCCTGCATTGATTCTAAAGAAAGTGTTGTTTTCATAACAGAATAAAAATAGTTTTAGCCATGGATTTGCGCCGATGACGCGAATAAGAAATAAATGATTTATCCGCATTATCGGCGTTCATCCATAGCTAAATCATTTTTCAAACCGCAATTATTCAGCGGCTCAAACGCGCTTCGATCAAGCCGTGCGGCTCGTCGGTCGGAAGGAAAATCCGATTGTCGTTTTCCATGCCGAAGCGCGTAAAATCTACGGGTATGCAATGAATATTCGGCAGGGAAAATGCGATTTCCTCAATATCCGGGAATTTTTCCAAAACCGCTTCGCCCATCGCGTATAGTGTGTGCTGGACGGAGAGACTATCGTGTTCGGCAAAGGTTTCGATAATCGTTTGCCGAATGTCGCGCCAACTCTCGCCCGTCGCTTTTGTTAGATCAGCGTAACGCCAAACGGCTGTCACCGAAGTGCAAAAGATTCTGTCCGTCGTTTCCGGCAAAGTCGTGTATCGGTCTTTGATAAAGCCTGCAAAGCCGGATTTGGTCGTTTTCAAAACGATTAAATCTTCGATGCCGGATTCGACATTTACGCTTTCGCGCGTCGCGTTGATTTTCGTCGTATGCTTTTCATCGCTGCCTTTAATGAAGGAATGCTCGTGCGGCTGCTCATTGACATTGACGCGCAGCCATTGGTGTTCGTCAATTTCGATGACGACTCGCGTCGTCTGCTCATTGTTTTTCAAAAAATAACCGGCAAGCCGCTGCCCGAAAGCTTCTATTTCCTCAATCTCAAGCGTTTCGCGCGCCAGCGTATAGACGGTATTCTTCATTGTGTCGGTCGGCAGCACAAGGCTGTTATCGCCAAGAGTATGAGCTTCGGTAAAATCGCCCTCGAAAGCGATTTTGACGGTAATATTCTGCAATTCGTGCCAACCGCCGCGCCGCTCGACTTTCATCAAACGCACACGAGATTTGCCGTAATTGTTATTGACTAATCTAACTGACATAATTCGATTTTGGATTTTAGATTTTAGATTTTTGAATGAAGGATGAATAATTAAAAATCAATTTCTTATTCAATCGCAAATCGCAAATCTAAAATCGAAAATTACTTAGCTTCCGCGATAAGTTGAGTAACCGAAAGGACTCAAGAGCAGCGGAACGTGATAATGCTGCGCCGCATCGCGCACGATGAATGCCACTGTTACCTGCGGGTAAAAACCTTCGATTTGCCGCTGGCGAAAATAAGATTCGGTATCAAAAGTCAGGCGATAATTCCCTGCTTGCAAGCGAGCGTCCGAATCCAGCAAATCGCGCAAGCGACCGTCATCGTCGGTTTTGCCCTTGCCGATAATTTCCCAGCCAGCAGAATTTTGTCGTTCCAAAACAACCGGAACGCCTCGCGCCGGAAAGCCCGTTGAAACATCCAAAATATGTGTCGTGACCGCACTCATTCAGTTTTCCGATTCTAACAGCTTCTTTAATCTGATTTCCGTTATTTTTCTCTGTTCTCCAGCCGCAATGTGAATTTCCGCTTCCGTTTCGTTATTTAAACGCTCTCGGCAAATTTCAAGCATTTCTTCCGCGCTTTTGCCTGTCGCGCAAACAATAAATATAAACCCGAATCTTTCTTCATACAAACGGTTAGCTTCAGCTAATTCTTCCAGCGCGGATCGGGCTGCGCTCTGCGTGCCGGATTGTTCATCCTGCGACCATTCGGCAGACTTCGCAGGCTGTTTCGGCGCGGCTTTTCGCTCCCCGATTTTCGGATGCGCCGCAAACGCTTCCAGCCAATCTTTGTGTTCGAGACCGAGCCATACCTGCTCCGCTTTCTCCAATAACGC
>DATHTS010000800.1:0-2091 GCA_035462935.1 Pyrinomonadaceae bacterium | reverse complement strand
TTCATCCTCATTGTAACCGCGAACAATCACGGCATTGATTTTAACCGGAGTCAAACCGGCTGTTTTCGCCGCTTCTATCGCTTCTAAAACCTCTTCCAATTTATCAACGCCCGTGATGCGCCGGAAATTATCCTTTTTAAGGCTGTCTAAAGAAATCGTCACGCGGTCAAGCCCCGCTTTTTTTAGATTTTCAGCGCGTTTTTTTAACGAAAACCCATTTGTAGTCAAAGCCAAATCAAGGAATTTTGGATTTTGGATTTTGGATTTCGGATTTGGAATTTGAAATTTGGAATCTGGAATTTTTAGATGTGTGAGTTTTCCAACCAACTTCTCAATGTCTTTTCTTAACATCGGTTCTCCGCCCGTCAGGCGAATTTTCTCGATGCCGAGTGAAACGAAAATCTCGCAAATTCGCTCAATTTCCTCAAAAGTTAAAATCGTCTCTTTACGCGCAAGCGGCGGCTCGCCGTTGGGCAGGCAGTAAAAACAGCGAAAATTGCAGCGGTCGGTTAAGCTGACGCGCAAATCGCGGATAATTCGGTTGTGAGCATCGCGCAGAAGCATAATGAAATGATACTGCTTTTGGAGGAGATAATACAGAAAGGGAGAAGAGGAGAAAAGGAGAAGAGGAGAAAGATTTTATCTGATAAATTTTTTCATAATTTAAAAATTGAATTTAGTTAAAAGAAATATAGGAAAAAACCAATCGATAATTTGCTCTGTCTCCCTTTCTCCTCTTCTCCGTTTCTCTCCTTCTTTCTTACCTAAAACCTTCCGCAATCGAATTTATCTGCTGCAGAGCCTTTTGTTTTTCTATGAAAGGAAGTTTGGAGATGATTGTGCGAAGTTCGGCGAGCGTTCGGTTAAATTCGGCGCGGTCGGTGATGTCGGTTGCGGCGTAATAAACCTGTTTTATTTTCGCGTCCGCCGCTATCGGTTCCAGCAAATCGCCGATATTTTTCACGGCTTGGCGCGAATATTTGCCGTTTGGGTAAAAATTCAAATACTCGCCTTCGGTAACGCGAAGCAAATAAAGATAACAATTGATATAGCCTTCACATTCGCCGGGAATTGGATTTTGCGCCGCCTGCCATGCTATTTCCTCGCCGAGCGGTTTGTCTTTGTTCGCATTATGCAATTGCCAGAAAATATCCGAGCGCACGTGCCATTGGGCGGAAGGCTCACTGTAAACGATTTCATTTTTGTAATTTTCGGTGAAATTTTTATACGGATTTTCCTGCATTTTCTCAATCGGAATCGCCTGAAGCGCGGCGCGAAGCGCGAGCAGCCGTTTGAAACTCAAATCCGCCGCTTTAGTTTCCTTTTCGGCGCGGTTTAAAAACTCGAAAACTTGCGAAGCGGTAGTAAAATCGAGCGATTTTCTTTGCAGATATTTATCGGCAATCTGCCGGTAGATATTTTCGCGGCTGGCGGCGGCAAAATCGCTTATGATGGTTTTTGAAATCCAGCCGCTTTCGCCGTCGGAAAGCTGAATCTGCGACCAGCTTTCGTTTTTGTCCAAAACAGGAAAGATTGTGCCGATTTTCGCGTAACGAAGCGTCGAAGCATTTAAATTTGGTTCGCTTCTAACTCGCGCCGATGTAACGCTAACAATAATCTGGGGTTTTTGCTCGTCAGTTTTCGCCTGCGAGCTGTTTGAAGTTTTCGCGGTCGTTTTTGAAGTTTCTTTAGCGACGGTTTTTTTCGTGTCTTTTGATGATTTCGTATCGGTTGGAACTTTCGCAGATTGTTTAGTTGAAGCTGAATTTTTTGAGGCGATTTTCTGCACAGAAGAGGTCTTGGCAGTTTTTGAATCGGTAGAAGTTTTCGACGAAGACTTTGCCGCCGTTGTCGGAGATTTCTTTGCTTTTGGCGTTGAAGTTGATTTGGCAGCGGTTTTTGTTTGCGCGGTGGTTTTTTCACCGATAAAACCAAAAACGGAAAAACAAATTGCTGCGGCTAAAATAAAGAAATTTCGATTTAAGTTTTTCATTTTTTTCTACCTCAAAAGATTCTAAAAGTCCGGTTTGTATAGCATCAAAGAAAGCCGTTTTTAGTCAGAACCGCCTGCGTCAGCGGGCGGGTTTCTTT
>DATHTS010000799.1:0-5518 GCA_035462935.1 Pyrinomonadaceae bacterium | reverse complement strand
TCCTGAACTTCAAAAATATCCGTGAAATGAACGTTAAAAGTTTCCGACCAGAGCGATGATGATTTTTCGACATCGAATAGTTGAACCGTCAGGCGGAGACGTTCGTTAAAAACCTGAAACGAGCCTTCCAAAACCGCGCCGACCTCTAATTTTCGCCCGATTTCAATCGAGCTTTGCGAAGCGTCGGCAAACTCTCTGATCGCGCTGGTCGGGCGAACGAGCATTTGCTGCTGCCGACCAAGCTGCATAATGAGCGCGTCGGCTAAACCTAATCCGAGAAACTTTGTATTCGAATCGCCGCCGAGCATTTGAAAAGGCAAAACGGCAAGCGATTTGGAGATTGGATTTGTTTCCGGGAGCGTTTGCGGTTCTTCTTCGGTTGTAACGCTGATTTTTGCCCGCGTCCGGCGAACGACGATTTCCGCGTCGTCCGGCAATTCCGTGACATCGGCTGCAAAACGATAGCCCCGGCGCGGCACGGTTTCGATAAAAGGTTTTCCGTTTTCCTTCGTTCCAAGAACTTTTCGCAAAGCCGAGATGTTGACGGTCAGATTGGCTTCCTCGACAAAAGTGTCCGCCCAAACTTCTTCAAGCAAAGAATCGCGTTCCACTAGATGCCCGCTTTGGCGCACGAGAGCGAGAAGCGTGTCGAAAACCTTCGGCGGAAGAAATAAAGATTCGCCCTCGCGCCGCAAGACGCGCTCTTTTGTATCAAGCGAATAATCGCCGAACTCGTAAAACCGAGGCTCGATTTGTGAATTTTCGGGCATTGTGCCGATTATACTCAAAAATGGATAATTTTTTAAGAGAAATTTTAGAAGAATGATTTTCGCGCGGTTTTTTATTCGCTTAAATTATCCATTTATTGTTAAATCGCTGCCGCTCGTTTATAATTTAAGCTGTTGCGAAAGCGGCAAAAATTTCAATTTAACAAGGAGGATTTTTAATTTTATGGCGGATGAAAACAGGTGCGGGCATGAAATGTGTAACTGCCCGGTAACGGATGATGCGGAATATTGCAGCGAGCAATGTGAATCGGCGGCGGAGGCGGATATAACCGGTATTCAATGCGAGTGCGATCATCCCGGATGCCGTATGTCGGTATAAAAAATTGAAAGGCTTAACTTGAATCAAGTTAAGCCTTTTTACTTTAAGGTGTCGTGGTATTGGCTCTATCGCCGAATAATAATCTTGCCAAAAGCAGCAGCAAGATTGCCCCGAGTATGGACATAATCCATCCCGCGACATAGTCTTGACCTCCCCAGAGCGCTCCCCCAACCAAAGTTCCGAGAAACGCGCCCGCCATCCCGATAAGAGCGGTTATCAGCCAGCCGAGCGCACCGGCGGCAATCGGCTCTTTGCCCGGTAAAATTAGTCTGGCGATAACGCCGATGATTAAACCTGCTATTAATTGTCCGATTAAACCAAACATAGTTTTCCTCCTATTTTTATTATTTTAAATTGCTGTTTTACGATGCGCGAAAAGCCGCAGCAAACCGTTGATCGCCAGATGCAGCAGCATATAAACGACAATGGCGACAATTATCGGCAAAGCCAGCGTGAAACCTTCGCCGGTTGAGAGACTCGGCATAATGCCTTCAAAAGGCGCGTAGAAAATACCAGTCGCCGATTTGATAAATTTCGTAAAACCCGCGCTTTCACGCGCCGCGAACAATTCGAGCAGAAGCCGAATCGTCAAAAGCCCGTAAATTACAAAAAAGATATAATCCACGACCTGCGAAACGCGGGCGAGAAAACGGCTGCGCTCGACTTCCCTGTCTGTTTCGACCACTTCATCAACCGCGCGGCGGCGCATATCGCCCGCGATATGATTGATGTCTTCGGCTTCGGAAACCGTCGGTCGGTCGGCATTTGCGGCAATCTCCGCGCCGACTTCCGATTTAACATTTGTTTTTATCGCCTCGTAATTCGCGGCTCGCTGCGCTTCTTCACGGGCTAGTTTATCGTCAACCATAAGTTTATTCTTCCATTCCGGTCTGGTGTTTTATTTCCCGGTAACCCTGCGGCGTTTTACCGGAAGAAACACCGCCGACTACATCCCTTTCGTCGGGATCGCCTTCTGTTTCGTCGCCCCGCAGAATCTGTCGCGTAATTTCGTCAGATTCTTTATTCGTCGCTTCTTCAGCTAATTCTTCGGCTTTCCAGCCCTGTCGTTCCACTTCAGGAAAATCTTTGTCTTTTTCTTCTTGCATCTTCTTGTTCCTTTTTTGATAGATAAAATTATAGCAGAATTAAATTTTCCGCTTATTTAAAAATTTAATATTTTGTGTCAATCAATATCCGTGCCATTATTTTTCGAGGGAATTTGTATCATAATAAGACGTGAAAAAGGGTGAGCATTCTTGCTCACCCTTAAATTCAACCTGTAAATAAATTTACTGGTTAAATCTATTACTGATATTATTCGGTGCGGAAGAAGTGATCACAAACTCCGAACCTTGTCCGAGTTCGATTTGATCGCGTCCGGTTACCAGAACCGATCCGCCGCCGACACCGGCACCGATTGCCGCGCCGATTGCCGCGCCTTGACCGCCACCCGCAATAGCGCCAATAATCGCACCGACTGCCGCGCCGATACCGGCACGAGTCGCTGTTTTCGTCGTCTGGTTGCTGTCGCGGACTGTGCCTTCATTATTGACGCTGATGTTATCGCCATTCGCGGCTCTTACATTGTCAATTATTCCGGCAAAGCGGTAAGTTTGACCATTTCGTAAACGGATGGATTCAAAATCCAGCGAAATGTTAGCGCGTCCCGATACCTGACCGGAGCTTTGCGCTTTCAAAACACGACCTTCGATAATCGCTCCGTCAAACTGTGACGGTGAACGAACTTCCATCTGGAACCGGTCTCCGTCCTGAGTGTCTTTGGTCGAAAGAGGGGTGGTTAAAACGGCTGTTACCTGTGTTCCGTTCGGAATTACAAACTTTCCGGTGTTTCCATAATTCGTATTTCCGGCATAAGTATCGTTGCGGTTGGTAACCATTGACCAATTCGCGGTTTGTTCAATCTTGTCATAAACGCTGGCAACCGTAATGGTTTCATTGCGGTTTTCCAGATAAACGCGGCGAACGACTCTTAATTGTCTGCCGTTATTAACCGGCATAAAATTAACATAAAAGTCATTCATCCGGTCGCCCTCATAAGCGATTCCTACGCCTTCATAAGTCGTATTAGCCCGGACACTGATACTTCGTCCGTTACCAGTGGTTTCTGTCCGCGCTGTACCGTCAGCGTCAAACGTAATTTGCGGTGAAAGACTCGAAGCAACCGTAACTTGATTTCCCCGTTTTTCAATCGCCATCATTTCCGGCGACTGCAAACGTCTTTCGAGATTCGTTCTAATTCGATCACGCTGATTCGCCTGATAATTACCAAGCGAGCGGTCAACTACTTGGCTGACAACATCGCTTTCCCGCGTATTCAACCGGTAAGTTCCGGTCATCATAGTATCGAAACCGCTTGCCGGAATGTATTGACGGTTTTCCCAATTCCAACTGACGTTATAATAGTTGGAAAGCGTATCGAGTTCGCTGCGAACCGACTGCCAGCTTCTTTCCGTATTTGTGTCGAAACGGTAATCGCGCATAAAGGTGTCAATAAAGTAAGCGCGATTCAAAACTTCTTCGACATCAGCCGACGTAGAGCGTCGAGCGTCGAAATTTTGTTTAAGCCTATCGGTCGCATTTTCAAACTCTTTAACATAATTCAAAAGCGTTTCTCCGCTCCGCGAGTTATACAAGAAGCTGCGGTTGAGCGAAGCATTTAAATCACGCGTAAAAGTATCTGTGCGCTGTTCCAGACTCGTCATCAAAGTTTGCACTTGACGGTCTGCAACGCGATAAGTTCCGGTTGTTGTCCGGTCGTCCGGCATGGTTCTGATTGTGTTATTCCAGTTCCAGCTAACGCTGTAATAAGTTGCCAGCGTGTCTAAATCCGCCTTTAAAGTGTTCCACTGATTTTGGGCTGCCGGCGTCAGATTGTTATCTCGCATAAAACTATCAATAAACGATGCCCGGCTCAACACATTCTCAACATCAGAAGCAACAGATTCCCGCGCATCGAACCGCTGTTTAAGACGATCGGTAGCATTTTCGAAATCCGTTACATATCTCATAATCGAATCTTCATTTCGCGTATTATTAAGTCTGCCGCGATCCAGTGAATTGTTGAGGGTGCGTTTATAGGTATCGGTTCTGGTTTCAATGCGAGTTAAAAGGTTTTGCACAACATTATCATTAACGCGATATGGGATTGCTGTGCTGGTGGTTGTTCGTGTAGTTGTAATTGTCGGCATCCGCGTTGACCATACCCATCTTACATTGTAATACTGCGCCAGTGTGCTTAAATCCGCTCTTAACATATTCCACTGGTTTTGCGACGCCGGTGTCAGACGATTTCTCGCCATTACAGAATTAATAAAAGCGGCACGATCCAGAACTTCCTGCGCATCGGCGGTAACCGACCTGCGAGCGTCAAAATTTTGTTTAAGCCTATCGGTCGCATTCTCAAATTCCATGATGTAGCTCATTATCGCATCCTCTCTGTCAGAGTTGTCTAAAACACTCCGGTCGAGAGCGGTTTCCATCTGGCGTTTATAGTTATCGGTTCGCTGTTCAATGCGGGTAAGCAGAACCTGCACCTGCCTGTCGGTAACGCGATATGCGCGTACCTGTGCCTGCACGAAACTGACCGAAGAAATAAACGCCGTAATTAAAGTCAAATAAATAAATTGTTGTATAGTTTTTCTCATTTGTAGCCTCCTTGAAAAATGGTTTTGCGGAAACTTGGGAAGAGCGCATAAGTTTCCTTAATGACTAATATCTTCGCAATAACCGTGCCAGCAGTTACTTTTTTCGTGTAAACCTATATGGAGAAAAGGCTTAGGATAGTTTAAAGAAATACTTTTATTTATCTTTTCGATGAGTTTTTTGCTTACGTAGCAATTCGATACAGATGTCGGCTGTTCCGAAATATTTCGGAAATGTTGATTGATTCAGTTTTTGTCGCTTTCTTCAGTTACCAAATTTTCTTTAACAGGAATTTTAACAACAAAAACCGCACCTTTCCCTTCACCCTCGCTGTGGGCTTCTATAGTTCCTTTATGAAGTTTGACGATTTGCTTGGAAATGGCTAAACCGAGTCCCAAACCTCCGTGTCTGCGCGTGGTCGAAGAATCAGCTTGACGAAAACGCTCGAAAATATGCGGCAGAAATCTCGAACTGATTCCGACTCCCGTATCTTTCACAACAACCTTTATATTCTCTCCCTGGGTTTCGGCTTCGACTTCAACTATTCCGCCTTCAGGCGTAAACTTGATCGCGTTTGAAAGCAGATTGGCAATTACGGTTTTTATCTTTTCCTCGTCGCCAAGAACCTCGCTTCCGTTCAAATGATTTTCCTTACGCAGTTCGACGCCTTTCTCTCTCGCCCGCGGCTCGACTTTTTCGACGACTTCTTCGAGCGCGTCGGAAAAAACAAACGGCTTTTCTTCGATTT
>DATHTS010000798.1:0-2372 GCA_035462935.1 Pyrinomonadaceae bacterium | reverse complement strand
CAAAGATTCTCCCGAAGAAACAGACTTTGAGCAGCCTGAAGACGCCCGGCACAGTTGGGCGGAATGGCTTGGCACGGATGAAGCTATTCGCTGGATTTCTCTGATTTTCGGTTTTTGCGCGACGGTTCTGGTAATGATCTGGCTGCAATTTTCCACGCAGGCGATTTGTTGCGGCGATTGGGACGGCTATTACCATATTCGCTGGAGCTGGGTTTTGTGGGAAAGTTTCAAGCAGGGCAACTGGCTTCCCGAATTTTCCTGGCTTCCTTTAACCGTCTTGAATCCAAAGGATTACGCCGATCATCATTTTCTTTTTCACCTTTTGCAGATTCCGTTTTTGTGGTTTTTCGAGCCGGTAACGGCGGCGAAAGTCGCGGCGGTCGTTTTTGCGAGTCTGGCGATTTTTTCGGTTTACTGGCTGATGTTCCGCTACCAGATTGATTATCTTCTGGTGTGGTTTTTCGCACTTTTGGGTTGCGCGAGCTCGTTCCTGTTTCGGATGAATATGGCGAAAGCGCCGCCGCTAACGATTATTTACACGGTCGTCGGGATTTACCTGCTTTTCGAGCGCAAATACATCTGGCTTATGCCCTTGATGTTTCTTTTCGTCTGGACTTACAGCCTGTTTCCGCTTCTTTTTATCGCGGCGATAATCTGGGCGATTATTATCGGTTGGAACGAGCGAAAGTTCGAATGGCAGCCGATTGTATATACTTTCGCCGGAATGGTTTTGGGCAACATCATAAATCCATATTTCCCACAAAACATTGGGCTTTTCGTCGAGCATTTCTGGACAAAATTCAAAGTCGGCAGCGATTTTGTCGTTTCGGTCGGCGGCGAATGGTATCCGTATTCGGGAATGGAACTGCTGCTGAATTTTCCAATCGCGCTGATGGCGATGCTTATGGGCTACATTCTGTTTATGCCGCGAAACGGAAAGCTGCCGGAAAAAGCGACGTTTTTTCTGATGTTCACGACGATTTTGCTGGCGGCGCAGTTTCGCTCAAAACGCTTTGCCGAATATTTCCCGCCGTTTGCTATACTTTTTGCCGCATTTAGCTGGCAGGCTTTTCGCACGCCTTTTGCCGCGCAATTGCCCGAATATTTCCGGCGCGACATCGAGCCGTTTCTGGACAGGGAAAAAGACGAGGAAAGACAGAGGCTGCACGCAATCTTAAAACAGGCGGCGGCGGTTGTTCTCGGATTTTTTCTCGTTATCTGGATTTTTTACAATCTGCGCGGTATTGAAGTCGGCGGTTTCAAGGAAACAGGTTTGTTAGATACGATTCGCGGTAATGAAGCCAACAACCGCTATGAACGCTCGATGGCTTGGGCAGCCGAAAATATTCCGCCCGGCGAGCGAATCTTTAACGCTAATTGGGACGATTTCCCGAAATTGTTCTTTTACAACCAGAAACATTCTTACGTTTACGGGCTTGATCCGAATTATCTCTACACGGAAAATCCCGAATTATCCAAGCTGACCAGCGATTTGACGGGCGGAAAAATCGAAGACCCGGCGCCGGTTATCCGCGAGAAATTCGGCGCGAACTACATCTTCAACGATGCCAGAGAAAACGCCGATATGATTGCACACGCTCTGGAAAGCGGCTGGGTGGAAATCATTTATGAAGACGACGAAGCGCAGATTCTGAAAATCCGCGAGCAAAAAGGCGAACCGCCGAGCGACGCGGTTGACGACCAAACGCCGCTTACGCCCGAAGAAATAAAAGAGATTGAAGAGGAAGAAAAAGCGGCGAACGCTAATCAAATTCCGAACGTAAATGAAGAAGACGGTGAAAGCAGTGAGCAGTAGGCAGCGGCAGTTGGCAGGAGCGAGTCTTTTGTCAAAAACGCATTGCCTTAGAAAATTAAAGAACACTTATACGATGGTTAGCCTTAAACTGCCAACTGCCGCTGCCTGCTGCCTACTCTGTTTTTTCGCTTTCGCTTGTCAGCCGAATCAGGAAATACTCAAATCCAGCGCTACGCCGAAGCCGCCGGTCGAGCAGCAGCAGGATACTTTTGAGAGGGCTTTGGGAGAAGTTCGGTCGGCAGATTTTACGTATATTTATGTTTTCCGGCGCAAGGACGGCGGCAAATTTGACGGCGTGGACAAAAAATACGTGAAGGATTTTTCGCCGGGCGAAACCAACCGGTTTGTTTTGACCGATGAAGAGCGCGCTGTGATTGCCGGTTCGAATTTTCCTTTTCCGCCCGAAAGTCTGGATGCTTTGCGCCTGCGTTTCGCGGTTGAAGATTACTCCAAGCCGAAAACGGAAGAATCCAACGCAAACAGCTAAGGCAATTAAGGACTGTATGGGAAAAGCGGTTAAAGTCAGAACCGCCTGCGTAAGCGGGCGGGTTTCTTC
>DATHTS010000797.1:0-2183 GCA_035462935.1 Pyrinomonadaceae bacterium | reverse complement strand
GCGGGACGCCTCTCGCTCCAGTCCTTACGACAAAAGAGGCTAAATCTGCTCCAAAATAACTTGCGCAACCGCGTGGTCAGTCGTGTGCGAAAGCGAAAGATGGATTCGGTTCGCGCCTAAATCATCAAAAATTTTTCGCGCCTCACCGCGAATTTCCAAAGTCGGAACGCCTTTTTCATCCCGTATGACTTCAATATCCTGCCAGGTTATCTTTCCGCGCCAGCCGGTTTTTAAGGCTTTTAAAAATGCTTCTTTCGCCGCGAACCTCGCGGCGAAAGACTGCGCCGCCGCCGCGCCCTTCGCTTCGCAATAGGTTCTTTCGCGCCCTGTAAAAACGCGTTCAGCAAAACGCGGCGTTCTCGCCAGAGTTTCGCGGATGCGATAAACTTCGATTATGTCTATGCCGATGGAAATGATCATTCCAAATTCCAAATTCCAGATTCCAGATTCAGAAGACCAAATTTTAGCAGAAAACGGATTTTTCTGGCGGGAAAAGGAAGGCGTAAAAGTTTTGGTTTGCCATGCTCTGGAAGAAAACGGTTTTGCCAACGCTTTTTCAACGCGGCTCGGCGGCGTATCGCCATTTCCCGAAAATGATTTGAATTTAGCTGGTTTCGGCGAAGATTCAGACGAAAATATCTTTGAAAATCGGCGGCGGTTTCTTAATGTTTTTGAAGGCGAATACGAGTTTGCAACCGCTTGGCAGGTTCACGGCGGCGATGTGAAAGTCATCAAGAGTTTAACAGAAGCGAAAAATACGGAAGAAAGATTCGATGCTCTTGTTTGTAATTTGGAGAATGTCCTGGTCGGTGTGAAAACAGCGGACTGCGTTCCGGTTTTGATTGGTGATAAAAACACAAAAGCGTTTGCGGCGGTTCACGCGGGCTGGCGCGGCAGCGTTCAATCCATCGTCGTTAAAGCAATCGAAAAAATGCGGGAGATTTACGGCACAAATCCGCAGGATTTAATCTGCGCGATTGGTCCGGCGGCGACCTGCAAAAATTATGAAATCGGCAGGGAGGTTATCGAAGCGTTTCAGCAAAATTTTCCAAACAGCGGACACCTTTTCACTCCGACCAAAGAAAATCACGCGCTTATTGATTTGCATTCGGCGAATAAAGAACAGCTAATAAACATCGGAGTTTTAGAAAAAAACATTTTCATCGCGCCGCTTTGCACGATGGAAAGATTAGATTTATTTTTTTCTTACCGCGTCGAGAAAAAGCTGTATGGAAAAACGGGGAGATTGATGTCGGTGATCGGTTTGAGATAAGCAGGCAGCGGCGCTTGGCGGTGAAAAAAATAGCCGCAAAAATGCACAAGAGACGCAAAAGGAATTTTATTTATAACTTGTGTTATTTAGATTTTAATTTATCAAATGACCGAGACGAGGCGGCGCAGAAAGGTAATCAAACTCGTCGAAATTTAACCGAAGCCATTCATAACAAGACCGCTGACCCGCGCTCGCGTCTATTGGCAGGATGAAAGAGGGCATTTATGCTCGCCTCATCCTATCTATTCTTTGACGACGGAAAAAGAAACTTTGCGCCTTGACTGCTTCTTTCATAGCTGACTTGTTTGACGGCTCGTTGATTACGAGCAACCCAATGCCGGAAAACAACTTACCGGTTTCATTACTAGAAGCTATCTCAAAAATAAAATTATCGTTAAGCAAGCGGTCTGTGACCGCGTTTCAGGCAAAAATCTGCGGCAAACGCGGTCACAGACCGCTTGCTTAACCTAACCTTTTGTATTTTTGAGATAGCCTTTAGATGCAAACACAGCCGGGCGGACACGGTGTTGTTATTCCTGATAAGCGACAAGGTGAATTGTTATCACTGTTGCCTTTGGCGGCAAGCACAATAATAATTGCCGCCGCTATTCCTGCGCCGATGATGATTGCGGTTGTCGTTCCGATTCCCGCAAACTTTTTCTTCTGCTGTGCGTTGCCGGCATCTTGCATTGCTTTGCTCGACAAGCTTTCTGCTTTTATTGTTGTCAAGTAATCTTTATCAAGTAATTGGCTTACTCTCTCTTCAGGATTAACGCCGAATTTAAGCAACGCCTCTTTTTTAAGCAATGTGTCTGAGCGCTGGGGATTTTTAACTTCAGAAGATTGAGATTGAGCTAAAACAGAAAAGTTGGTTGTCGCTACTAATCCCACAATAACTAACAAGGATAGA
>DATHTS010000796.1:0-5146 GCA_035462935.1 Pyrinomonadaceae bacterium | reverse complement strand
TCGGCGCAGGCGGCAAACTTGTAGGCGTTACGAGTTTTTGCAATTACCCGGCGGCGGCGCGGGAAATCACGAAAATCGGCGATACGATGAATCCGAATCTCGAAGCGATAATCGCGCAAAAACCGCAGGTGGTTTTTGTTTCGACCGACTCGCAAATCGAAAATTTCACGCGCCGTATGCAGGAACAAAACATTGCCGTTTTCGTAACCGACGCGAAAAATCTGGAAGGCGTTTTGCAAAACATTAAACAAATCGGCGATGTTCTTGGAACAACTGAGCAAGCCGAAAAATTGATTGCCGATTTGCAGGAACGAATCGGGGAGATCGAAAGCAAAGTTAAAGACAAAAAGCCGCCGAAAGTTTTTGTCCAGATTTCCAATTCACCGATTTACACGATTGGAAAAGATTCGTTTATCACGGACTTGGTTCATCGCGCCGGCGGCGTTTCGCTGACCGAAAATATCCCGACGGCTTATCCGAATTTGAGCAAGGAAACGGCGCTGGCTTTTGAGCCGGAAGCGATAATTCTGTCGGAAAGCCCGGATAATCAAGAGCCGAACGAGGCTTTTAAAAATTCTCCGGCGGTGAAAAACAAAAGAGTTTATAAAATCAACGCAGATTTACTTTCGCGCCCAAGTCCGCGAATTGTTGACGCGCTCGAAGAAATGGCGCGGGCGCTGCACGCGGAAAGTTTTGAGTAAAGATTTAGCGCGGAGACGAAGAGTTTGAAAAGGAAATTTAATGAACCGGAAAGAAAAAAAATTACAGACTTTCTCCGCGTCTCTGCGTCTCGGCAGTTTATTAATTCTCCTGCTTTTTCTGACGATTTTGGCGGCGGCGGCAATCGGGAGCGAAAGGCTGCCGCTCGTTGAAACTTTGTGCGCTGTTTTCAGTCGGCAAAACTGCGGTTTAAACGAGCAGCAAACGGCGATTTTGTTCGACATCCGTTTGCCGCGCGTTTTGCTCGGCGCAAGCGTCGGCGCGTGTCTCGCGCTGTCGGGAGCAAGTTTGCAGTCGCTTTTGCGAAATCCTTTAGCCGAACCGTATCTGCTGGGCGTTTCAAACGGCGCGGCTCTCGGAACGATGCTCGCCTTTGTGTTCTTTGAAAGTTTTGAATTTTCGCGCCCCGTATTGGCGTTTGTCGGCGCGGGTTTGGCGACTTTTGCTGTTTATCAAATCGCCAGAAGCCGCGCGGGAATGAACACGGAAAGGCTGATTTTATCGGGCGTGATTGTTACCACGTTTTTGTCTTCAATCATAATTTTGCTGACCACTCTGCTCGATGCCGCGAAACTTCGCAGTTTCACTTTTTGGCTGCTCGGCGATTTGTCGCAGGCGACGCGAAACGGTTTTTATTTGACAATTGCGGCGGGCGTTTTGGGTTTAATTGTTTTGGGATTGCAGGCGAG
Organism: Pyrinomonadaceae bacterium; assembly: GCA_035462935.1. Classification (GTDB taxonomy): domain Bacteria; phylum Acidobacteriota; class Blastocatellia; order Pyrinomonadales; family Pyrinomonadaceae; genus DATHTS01. The sequence continues at coordinate 3,737 of DATHTS010000796.1, read as the reverse complement.
AGCCTTAAATCTGCTGATGATCGGCGAGCGTGATGCTTTCGATTTCGGCGTTGAGGTCGAAAAAACGCGCATTATTGTTTTTGCAGCGGCGAGCGCGTTGGTCGGAACATCGGTTGCGGCAAGCGGTTCGGTCGGTTACGTCGGCTTGATTGTGCCGCATCTGGTTCGTCTGGCGGTCGGGAGCGACAATCGAGTTGTAATTCCGTTTTCGGCATTCGTCGGCGCGATTTTCGTCGTTTTGGCGGATACGGTGGCGCGGACGGCGATTGCGCCGCGTGAATTGCCCGTCGGGGCGATTACCGCGCTGATCGGCGCGCCGATGTTTATTTATTTGCTTCGCAAAAGTTAATTGTTAATTGCCGCCGTTATCTTAATGCCAATTAACCATTAACTGTATTGACAAAACAGGTTAGAAAGAATAACCGGAAGGAATCGAATGCAAAACTATCAACTATAAACTCTAAACTATAAACTATTTTGCAAAGATTATCCGTAAATAGTTTATAGTTCAGAGTTTATAGTTGATAGTTAAATTCCTTCTCAACCTTTTTTGTCAATACAATTAACCAATAATAATTAACGACTAACAAATGTTAGAAATTCAAAACATTACCATTGGTTACGGCGACCGCGCGATTTTGCGGGATGTCTCATTTTCGCTTCGTGGCGGCGAAATTATTGTTCTTTTAGGCGCGAACGGCGCGGGAAAAACGACCTTGATTCGCGCTTTGAATGGAATTTTGCCGCTTAAAAAAGGCGAGATTCTGGTTGACGGAAAACCTTTGAAAAATTATTCACGTCGGGAAATCGCCCGGAAAATCGCGGTTGTCGCGCAGGAAAATGAAACCAAATTTCCGATTACGGTTTTGGAGTTTATTCTCGCCGGACGTTTCGCTCACGGGACGGCTTTCGGTTGGGAAACCGAAAGTGATTTGCAGATTGCCGAAAATGCTCTGCAAATGTGTGATTTGAGCGGATACCAAAACCGTCTGATGAACGAGCTTTCCGGCGGCGAGCGGCAGAGAGTCGTTTTAGCGCGGGCTTTGGCAACGGAAGCCGAAATTTTGCTGCTCGACGAGCCGACGGCGAATCTCGATTTGGCGCATCAAGCGATGATGTTTCGCCTCGTCCGCGAGCGATGTAAAAGCTGCAACGCTTCGGCAATCGTCATCACGCACGATTTGAATTTGGCTTCGGAATTCGCCGATACGATTCTGCTTTTGAAAAAAGGCGAAGTTTTGGCGAAAGGCGAGCCGCGAGAAGTTTTGACAAGCGAAAATCTGCGAGAGGTTTTCGATGTGGAAGTTTTATTGGATGAAAATCCGATGAGTAAAAAAGTGAGAGTTACAACTGTTTTTTGAGAGTCGTTCATTGTTCGTAGTCAGTTGTTCGTTGAATTTTTGCGATGAACAACTGACTACGAACAACGAACAGAAGAAACAAATGCTGCAAAGGAAGTTCGGTGAAATTCCGGCGCTGCCCACGCAACCGTGATTGAAAGGATAAAGGATGAGGGATAAAGGCGAAATTTTATCCTTTATCCTTCAGCCTTCATCCTTTTAAAGTCGGGAACTTTGCCCGTTTGTTTGGGAAATTAACCGGATTCCGCGATGGGCGGAAAAGGAGAGATATGAAAATTTTACAGATTTTAAGTTTGATTTGCCTTTTGGCAATCGGCATTCTTGCCCAGCAGGGCGCGACAGTTTTGGGACAACTAACGGAAAACGGAAGAGTCCTTCCAAACACGCAAATCAGATTGGTTTCTCAATCGAACAATGTAAATGAACTGAAAACAACATCAGACCAAAGCGGTAGATACGGGTTTGAAAATGTTGCGGACGGAAATTACCAGATTATTTACCTGGATTCAGGCGGTAATGAACGAAGGCAAATAGTTCGTATCCAGAACGGAAATGTGTCTTTTATAGATTCGCAAATCCGCGAAGAAGTTTCAGTTATCGCATCTGGCACGAGCCAGCCGATTTCCGAGATTTCCAAAACCGTCAACATCATAGAAGCGCAAGAGTTACGCGAGCGGGCGGATTTCGCCTTGGTTGACACTTTGCGGACGATTCCCGGCTTTCGCATTCAGCAGCTCGGCGGTTTCGGGCGGGCGGCTTCGATAAAAACGCGCGGGTTGAGAAATCAGGATACGGCGGTTTTGCTTGACGGCATACGCTTCCGCGACGCTTCTTCGATCACGGGCGACGCTTCGGCATTTTTGTCGGATTTGACTTTGACGAGCGTCCGCCGCATCGAGGTTTTGCGCGGTTCGGGCAGCTCGCTTTACGGCACAAACGCCATTGGCGGCGTGGTTGATTTGCAAACGCCGCAGCCGCGAAAAGGCTTGCACGGGCAACTTTCCGGCGCATTCGGCGGCTTGGGTTTGGGACGGATTCGCGGGAACGTTTCCGACGGGACGGAAGACGGGAAATTCGGCTTTAATCTCGGCGTTTCCCGCACCGAATATGCCAAGGGAATTGACGGCGCGGATGCCGCGAATAATACGAATTTTCAAAGCCGGATCGAATACAACCCGTTTGAAAAAACAAACATTTCAGCGCGGTTTTTCATCGCCGACAGTTTTGTTCGGCTGAATTCAAGCCCCGATACAATCGGCGTTTTACCCGCTTCTAATTCGCAAATAATCGAAGCCGTTCCGCTTTCTCTCGCAGAGCTTGAACGATACGCTGGCGGAACACAGATTTCACAATTAAATATCGGAAGCGCGACTTTCATTCCCGATTCAAACGACCCCGACAATTTCCAGAAATCTAAATTCTTCAACGGGCAACTCGTTTTAACGCAAATTTTTAATGACCGTCTTGTTTTTCAAGGCTTTTACCAAGGCTTGAAGACCTCGCGGGAAAATGAAAACGGCGTTCTGGGCATCGGTTTTCAGCCGTTCGGGGAAGCGCAAACGAGCATTTTCGACGGGCAAATTCACACGCTCAACGGTCATTTCGATTGGACAACGAGCGCGAATAATCTCATAACTTTCGGTTACGAATATGAGCGCGAAAAATTCGGCAACGAGGGCTTGTCGTCCAGCGCGGCGAACAATTTTTTTACACACATTACACAGTCAAGCAGCACGCTTTACGCGCAAGATTTGCTCAGCTTTTTCAATCGCCGCTTGCAGATTGCAGGCGGTTTTCGCGCGCAGTTTTTTAATTTGGAGCAGCCGAGTTTTAGCACAAATAACGCGCCGTATCAGAATTTGCAGCTCGAAAATCCGCCGAACGCTTATACTTTTGACGGATCAATTTCCTATTTCTTCGAGCAAACGGGAACAAAGCTCCGCGCCCACGTCGGCAACGGCTACCGCGTTCCTTCGCTTTATGAACGCTTCGGCACATTTTACAGCAGCTTTTCGCAGGCATTTATCGCGCTCGGCGACCCAAACTTGAAGCCGGAACGCTCGATTGCTTTTGACGGCGGGATTGACCAGATTTTCTATGGCGACCGCGCCCGGCTTTCGGCGACATATTTTTACACCAAGCTGATTGACACTATCGGCTACGGCGACATTGTTCCCAATATCGGCAATACTCCCAGACCTTTCGGCGGCTACATCAACACAAAAGGCGGCGTTGCCCGCGGCGCGGAATTTAGCGGGCAGGTAAAAGCGACCGGTTCAACTGACGTTTTCGCTTCTTACACTTTCACAAACAGCGACCAGCGCGAGCCGCAGGTTTCAGGAAGCGGAATAATAAAAACTCTGGGAATTCCAACGC
>DATHTS010000795.1:0-5871 GCA_035462935.1 Pyrinomonadaceae bacterium | reverse complement strand
CTTTATCCAAATTCTTAAACCTTTAGGAGGAAATATGGGCAAAAAACTTCGATTGTTGCTATTAACAATTATTTTGTGTAACGCTTTCGGCACGGCAACTGTGAGGGCAGAAGGTTACGTGACATACGATGTAAATTGGTGGGGAGATTGTTGGTATTATGAGGGTGGGATTCTGTTGCAAGGTGCCCAGTACTATTATGATAACTTCCGTCATATTTCTGGTAATGGGACCAACCGCTATTTTTACCCGCTTACACTCTGGTATAGTGGTGTTAATTGTACGGATGAACGCGCCGAGGGTATCGGCTATTCTTCGGATAACTGGCGCATGGAGGTAAACACTCCTTACAATATAAAGGTATTCAACAGTAATGGTCAGCAAGTGTATCCGTAAGATGAAAGCCAAATTCTATATACTGAAATAAGGATTATGTAATTTCCAGTATTATCTGGAAATATCTTCACTGATTGTTTGGTCTTTTGGTTAAACCCGAATTAAAAGTTTAACATCTTAGACGGTGAGTCGTAAGTAGCGCTCGCCGCTTTTTTTATTTTGAGGAGTCGTTTTTTTAATGCTCAAAGATAAGCTATAATTTCACCTTTTGGATTTTCTAAATGCTCGAACTTGTTTTTGCCAATTTAAAGGTGCGACCTTTCCGCACCCTGATAAGTGTTATCGGCGTTGCGCTCGGCGTCGTTTTGGTTGTTCTTTTCACCGGTTTAGCCGAAGGAATGACGAATGACATGGCGCGGCGGGCTTCGAATTGGAAGGCGGAAATCGTTTTCACCCGCCCGGGCGCGATGGAGCTGACGAGTTCAAACGCTTCGGTCAGCACGACTTATGCTGAAAGGCTGCTTGAAATCGAAGGCGTAAAATCAACCGTTCCCGTTATTCGCTACATCTCGGCAAACCCGAAAGGACGCTGGGGCTTGCAGCAGATTGACGGCGTCGAATGGCAACCGTTTTCCGAGATGAACGATATTCGTCTTGTCGAAGGACGCGCTCCGACCTCCGGCGATGAAGTCATTCTTGATGAACGCCAGCTGCGCGAAGAAAATGTAAATCTCGGCGATACAATTGAGCTTTTCGGCGAGAAACAATACAAAGTAGTCGGCGTTTTCGCTCCGCCTTCGGGTTCGAGAATAAAAATGTCGCTCACCGCGATGCAGGACGCGCTTCAAGCCCCGAACAAAGCAACTTACATTTTAGTCAAGCTCCAAGACGGGGCTAACCCTGAAGAAGTCGCCAACCGAATCAACGACCAACTGCCGGGCAATAAAATAAATCTAACGCGGGATTTGGTGATTGACGCAACCGAAAGAGTTCCGGCTTTGAACACATTTCTAAGAGTCTTAGTTGTACTGGGCGCTTTTGTCAGCACGATTTTCGTTTTGCTTTCGATGTATACGACCATTACCGAACGCCGCAAGGAAATCGGCATTTTGAAATCGCTGGGCGCGTCAAAATCCTTTATTATTTCCACGATTGAAGGCGAAGCGTTTATGATCGGCATTCTGGGCGTTCTGCTCGGTTTCGCAGTTGCGTTTTTAGCTTCTTTTTTAATCGAAAGAGGTTTTGAGCTTCCGTTTGAATTCAGCGCGGGATGGATTTTGACTGCGGTTTTGATTGCCGTCGGCGGAAGTCTTTTCGGCGCTCTCTATCCGGCTTGGCGCGCTTCGGATATTGATCCGGTTCTAGTTTTAACGAATGAATAATTTTCAATTAATTTAACCTTTCAAGCTGCAACAAAATTATCGCCAATTCGCCGAAATCTATTACATTTCTGCTGTAACCGCTGTCAAACATTCCGCGCAAACAACGGGAGAGCAAAATGTTTCGATTTACCAGTTTTTTCTTTCTTTTTGTTAAAGCATAAAGCAAAATCTCGCGGCTGTAATTTCGGAAATGCGCCGTGTCCATAATCGGCGGCGAGCTTTTATCTTCGTAAGGAATACTCGCGTATTCCGGGTAAGCAAAGGCGATTGTTTCGGTGTGAAAATTGTGGTCTAAAAGCATTCGGGCGGGCAAGGAGGAAAGAAAATCGAAAACGTCCTTGTCGAGATAAGGCATTAGAATTTCGGTTGAATCAGGCAAAAGGCGAAACGGGCTGGGAGCGATGCAGCGCCGCGTTCGATTCCAAAAATAAAAAGAGCCGACCGGATTAGGCGCGTCGGCGTGGCGCTCGAGTTCTTTTATCAAATGCCGAATCGCTTTTTCGCGGCTAAACCTTTGGTAATTTTCTTTGGTTAAAAGCGCGGGTAAATAGCCCTCCGCTTCCATCAATTTATCTGCCAAATTCTCAAACTTCCCTTCCTCAAACAAGCGCAGCCTCGCCTCGTCCAAAAACAAACCCGCCGAAAGAACGTCGCCCGCAATTCCATCATAAACAATATTCCGTTTTCCTTTAACGAAATCCGAGAGCGGCAAAAACCAGCCGTGTTCAAAAACGCTGAATCCGGTGAGATAGTTTTTGCGTTTTTCCGAATCGAGACGCGAATCCGATTGCGGCAGCAATTGGTGTTTAATGCCGAGAGTTTGACAAATCCGAGCCGCAATCTTGGCGTCTTCATTCGGTCGCGGCGGTGGGTGAAGGATTGTCAGGCAAGCCGCAGGTTTTCTGTTCGCTTTGTTTAAGGCAAATAAAATGTGCCGCGAATCGCGCCCGCCGCTTAGAGGAACGACAAAATCTCCGGTTTCCGGCAGAGTTTTTTCAACCGCTTTTTGAAAAAGATCGGCGTAGATTTTTATTGCCTGCCCGCGTGAAATATCCGACGTTTTATTTGTAAATATTCCTTTTGAAGAAATTTTAAGCTTTCCATCCTGCCAAGTGAGAACCGAACTCGGCGGTAATGCGCGGATTGAATTAAACATCGTATCCTCGCCGATAAACCAGCCGAAGCGAAGAAAAACGGAAAAAGCGTCTTCATCAAAATCCTGGCTGAAACCGAGTTCGATTAGTTTTGTTAAAGACGGGGAAACGGCAAACTTTCCTTTGTCTTCCGCGTAAAACATCGGGTAAAAGCCGTAGCGGTCGTTTGTAACCGTTAAATTTTCGCCGTTCCAATTCCACCCGGCGAAAACCCGGTCATGGCTTCCGAATTCAGCTTGTAAATTACCGGAAACCTTTATTTCACCATTTCCCTTTTCAGCAAAAAAATATTTTTCCATTTTTGCTCTCTAACAAATTCGCAATTTTCGCTTATTTCCGTTTTGAAAAAACGCAACGCCGCTTCGCGTATTTCTGAAGCCTCCGAATTCATTTTCGCCCTAAAATCGCCAGACCGATTCCCCCGAGAATCAAAACGGTTGCCAAAATCAAACGAACCGAAATAATTTCCGAAAGAAAAACCACGCCGCCGACTGCCGCCAAAACCGGAACGGAAAGCTGCAAAATCGCCGCCCGCGTCGCCGTGTGAAATTTCAGCGCGGCATACCAGACCGAATACCCGATGCCGGAAGCGACCGCGCCGGACAAAACAGCCAGCAAAATTCCCTTCTGCGATAAATGAATGTTCCGAAGAAAAGGCAGTGCGATTAAAATGACCATCGGAACAGAACGAAGAAAATTTCCCGCCGTATCAGCTAAAGGATTTTCGCTTCTCTTTCCTCTGAGCGTATAAAATCCCCAGGCAATACCGGCAAAAGCCATCAAAAGCGAGTTAAAAAGCGGCGGCGCGGTTAAGCCCGGAAAAACCAAATAAATCAATCCGCCGAGCGCGATAAACAAACCGCTCCATTCCAAAATTCCCGGTCTTTCGCCTTTCACCAAGGCGCTGACGATCATCGTCGCCTGCACGCATCCGAATAAAATCAACGCGCCGGTGGCGGTTGTTAAATTGATGTAAGCAAATGAAAAGCAAATCGCATATCCAAAAAGAAAAAATGCGGAAAGCCAGTTTCCCTGTTTTTTCTCCGCATTTTTCCTCCCGATAAACGAATAAATTAAAACCAGCGTAACCGCCCCGGAAATCAGTCGGACCGCCGTAAAACTCGCCGCGTCAATCGCCTCGGTTCCGAGCGCGATGCGGCAGAGAATCGAGTTAAAAGCAAAAGCGACGAGCGCGAAAGTTGTTAAAAAAAAGGCTTTCATTTTTTTTCCAGCGGAACAAAATTATTTGAGTTTAGCATTTTTTTTCAGTGAATTTTTCTGCTCAGAAATCTTTCAGAAAAACTTCAATAAAACTTCAGGGATTCTTCAAGACTTTAGACAAACTACTGAATTATCGTGTAACTACGCTCATTTCTAGTTCTGAGCAAATATTTATATTTTATGGAGGAAATTATGTTAGATACTACTTTTAATCAGAAAAAAGCCGAAGCCTTTTCGGAGAGTTTAGTTGATGTTTTAAATAAAAGCGCGATTGCGCTGGCAATCAGTTTGGGGCATCGCACGGGTTTGTTTGACGCGATAGCGAATCTTCCCGCCTCGACATCGGAGCAGATTGCGGAAGCCGCCGGTTTGAACGAAAGATACGTGCGCGAATGGTTGGGAGCGATGGTGACGGGCAGAGTTATAAATTACAATCCCGAAACCAAAACCTACCAACTGCCCGCCGAACACGCCGCGTTTTTGACGCGGGCGGCGACTCCGAACAATTTGGCGGTAGGGATGCAGTTCATCCCGGTGCTCGGCTCAGTTGAAGACAAGATTCTCGAATGCTTCCGCAACGGCGGCGGCGTTCCATACCAAGAGTTTCCTCGTTTCCACGAAGTGATGGCGGAAGAAAGCGGTCAGACGGTTCTTCCGGCTCTTCTGGACGCGATTCTGCCGTTGGCGGAGGGAATCAAAGAAAAGCTCGAAGCGGGTATTGACGTTCTCGATATCGGCTGCGGAAGCGGTCGGGCTATCAATTTGCTGGCGGTAAATTACCCGAACAGCCGTTTTACAGGTTATGATTTTTCTGAAGAAGGAATCAGCAGAGCCCGCGCCGAAACCGAAAAACTCGGTTTGAAAAACGTGAATTTCGAGGTTCGTGATGTAGCCGGGATTAATGAAAACGGGAAGTATGATTTTATCACGGCGTTTGATGCGATTCACGATCAGGCAAAACCGGCAGTCGTTTTGAAGGAAATTTTCAACGCCTTGCGCGAAGACGGAACGTTTCTGATGCAGGACATCGCCGGATCGAGCCACGTTCACAAAAATATGGATCATCCGATTTCGCCTTACCTTTACACGATTTCCTATATGCACTGCATGACCGTCTCGCTTGCTAACGACGGTGACGGTCTGGGAACGATGTGGGGTGAAGAAAAAGCGTGCGAGATGTTGAAGGAAGCGGGCTTTAATGTTGTAAGCGTCCAAAATCTCGAACACGATTTTATAAACACTTACTACGTTGCCGGTAAAAGCTAAATCAAATTAAAAAGTTGAGGGCGAGAAAAACCTCGCCCCTGCACTAAATCTTCTATCTTGTTAATTCTTCTTATTCTTCCTCATCTTCCTCATCATCGCCAACTTCCCCGAATTCCCATCCGTCATACAATTCAATCTCGTTTTCTTCGGCAAGCCTTGCGAATTCAACGTTTCGTTCCGCCAATGACTGCGGCGTATGAGTTTCGATTTTATCAATATGAAGCAAATATTCGCCCGTCGGCTTTTCGCTTTCCTCCTCGCCGAGTTCGTAAATCCCTATAAAATCATAGCCTTCTTCTTCGAGCTTTATACCCAATTTCTCCAGCTTATCAATGCTTTTATCAGCGAAATAATAGCTGTAAAGCATCGGCTCGCCCATATTCCAATTGTCCTGCTGTTTTGCTTCGGCAAAAATTTGCTCGATGCCTTCAATTTGCGATTGTGTATCTTTAAACATAACTTCCCCTTTGTAATATTCTTTTGAGTTCAAACCTTGCAAGGTTTGAACTCAAAA
>DATHTS010000794.1:0-2976 GCA_035462935.1 Pyrinomonadaceae bacterium | reverse complement strand
ACCTGAGATTTGAGCGGCGCGTTTTCTGAATTTCTAAGCCGTGTTCCGCATTCGTCGCAATACTGCGAACTGTCGAGATTTTCCCTCCCGCAAGTCTGGCATCTAATCATCTTTTCGTATTACCTTGCGCTTTTTTTAGTTATGAACATTTATGACAAAAGTATTCTAACCTTTAATTATCAGTTCGTAAATAGCAAACCCGATTTTTTGCCGCGCATCCATTTTTTTGAAACAAATGGATTTTTTACAACGTAGAGAAACCTGAACGCAACTAAAAATTTACACGCGTTAAGCTAAACCCTAATTTAAATCTTCATTGAGGTAAGAAAAAAGATGGCATTAAGCCGAAAAGGTAAAATTATAATCGGAGCCACAGCCGGTTTTTTAGTTCTGATAGTTGTGATCGCAAGCGTTTTTGCGACAAGGAAAGATGTGCCGGAAGTAACGGTTGTTCAAGTGCAAACCCAACCGGTTTTGCGCTCGACGGTTACCGCGCCCGGTGAGATTCGCCCGATTCAGTTTATTAATCTGACGAGCGAAGTTCAGGGGCGAATCGAGGAGATTTACGTTAAAGAAGGCGATATTGTTGACGCCGGAGATCAACTCGTCAAGCTCGATCCGACGCAGCTTCAGTCAAACCGCGAAGCACAGCTCGCCGCTTTTCAAGCTGCCCAAAACGAAACTCAGGTTTCGCAGTCGCAGGTGATTGCTGCGCAAAATCAGTTTTCCCAAGCGCAGCAAGGCTTAAACGCTTCCGAAGCGGCGGTTACGACGGCACAGCAGGCGGTTGCCTCCGCGCAGGAAAACGTAAATCAGGTGCAGCAGCGGGTTCTCGCTTCGCAAACCGATGTTGACCGCGCGCAGGTTGAACTTAACGCCGCCAATCGTGAATTAAAACGCTCGGAAGAATTACTTGAAAACGGCGTTATCTCGCGGCTTGAATATGATCAGGCGAAAGACCGTGTGGATAACGCGCGGGTTGCGCTGAGAAATTCGCAGGCGCAACTTGAAGCTCAGAAAGGGGCGGTCAAAGTTGCCCAAACGCAGGTCAACGAAGCCCGTGCCAGAGTTAATGAAGCTAGAGCCAGAGCCAAACAGCAGGAAGTTGCCGTCAAAGACGCGCAGCGAAGCGTAAAAACGGCAAGTTTGAGTTCGAGCGCCACACAAAACCGCGCCAATCAGCAAGCCGCTTTTCTTCGCGCCCAAACCGATCAGCGTGATAAAACTTTGCAGGTTGCGCCGATTAGCGGCGTAATCGCCGATATTCCTTCAAAAGTCGGAACATTCGCGGTAGCAAATTTGTCTTCGACTCCGCTTTTGACAATTGCCGATATGTCCACGATTAATGTTGAGGTTAAAGTTGATGAAACCGAGATTGATAAAGTCGAAGTCGGTCAGCTCGCAAAAATAAAAGTTGACACTTTCGGCGAGCGCGAATTGGAAGGCGAGGTAACGCAGAAAACGCCGCTTGCCGTAGGCAAATCGCAAACATCAGGCGGTCTCTCGACTCAAATCAACGTTCAGGAAGCAAAAGAATTCCGCGTCGTTATTCAGCTTAAAGAATTACCCGACGCCATCCGCGACGGCTTGCGTCCCGGAATGAGCGCGACTGCCGTGATTACAACCAAAACGGTCGAAAACGTTATCGCCGTTCCGATTCAAGCGGTTGTCGAAAAGAAACCCGACGCCTCGCCTTCGCCGACAATTGAAGGCAGCGTTCCGTCGCCGGCTGACAAGGTGAAAACCATCAAAGGCGTTTACGTTTTGGACGGAAACAAGGTGAAATTCATCGAAGTCGAAACCGGAATCACGGGCGAATCGGAAATTCAGATTACAGCCGGAATGGAAGCCGGACAGGAAGTTATTACCGGACCGAGCCGCGTTTTGAATAAACTGAAAGAAGGCGACGTGGTGAAAAAGCAGACGAAAAAAGAAGGTGAAGCGTCCGGGAACGTTTAGGAATTTAAGTGAGCAGTAAGCAGTGAGCGGTGAGCAGTTTGTTAGTTTTAATCTTAAAGTCTTTTTTATAATTTAAAGATTTTTACAGGAAAAATTTTACTGCTCACCGCTCACTGCTTACTGCCGACTATTATATGTCTAAAAAAACTGATTTAGAAGATTCAAACGGCTATCAATTGGCGGCAAATCCGAATTCGCTGATTTGTATGCGAAACATCTGGAAAACCTACGAGATGGGCGCGGAAAAGCTCCACGCTCTCCGCGATGTTTCAATTGATGTCCGGCGCGGCGAATATCTGGCGATCATCGGTCCTTCGGGTTCGGGAAAATCAACCTTGATGAATCTTATCGGGTGTCTCGACACGCCGACCAAGGGAAATTATTGGATCAACAATCATCTCGTGTCGGAAATGTCTGACGACGAGCTTGCCCGTATCCGCAACCAAGAAATTGGTTTTGTTTTTCAAACATTTAACCTACTGGCTCGCGCGACCGCTCTTCATAACGTCGAGCTTCCACTGATTTACGCCGGAATGGGCACGCGCGAACGCCACGAAAAGGCTCAATTAGCCCTTGCTTCGGTTGAGCTTTCAGACCGCGTAACGCACCGTCCAAACGAGCTTTCCGGCGGTCAGCGCCAGCGCGTTGCGATTGCCCGCGCGTTGGTCAATCACCCGTCAATTCTGCTTGCTGACGAGCCGACCGGCGCTCTTGATACAAAAACCAGCGTTGAAATTATGGGTTTGTTTGGAAAACTTCACGAGGAAGGCAACACCATAATTTTGGTAACGCACGAACACGAAGTTGCCGAACGAGCCCATCGCATCATTACCATCCGCGACGGTCAAATCGAAAGCGACGAACAGACGAAATGATTGAAAATCTTCCTTCTTATATTTCAATCACTTTTATTTTGACCACGTTTTTGACGGTGGGTTTTCTTTTCTACGCAATAAAACAAACGGTTTTTGAAACCACCGCCGCAAAAGTTTTTGTTTTTTTAGTCGGCTTCTGGCT